>JBDNBC010000206.1:0-20032 GCA_039768115.1 Oceanococcaceae bacterium | reverse complement strand
GTGTCATCCAGGAGTGAGCCAGTTAGGCGGCGACTCCCGCCGCCGCATTCCCCGCAGCAATGGCATCCCCCGTTTCCTCATAGCGTTGTTGCCACATCTCATAAGTGGCCATGCTGCCGTGCTTCCACGGGTGAAAGCCGGGCTTGAAGTAGGCGGCGAAGTGGGGGATGAGCCGGGTGAACACGCCCTTGGGGCCGTACAGCCACCACAGGCCTTTGAGCCACATACGGCCGCGGTTGGGCACGCCATCGACCCGGAACATGTGACGCATGATCACGAAGGTATGCAGCGGGAAACTGATGGCGACCTGCAGCATTGACAGGCAGCGGACGAAGTAGCCGCCGCCAGCAATGGTCTGGAACACATCGAAGGCGACGGCCTTGTGTTCTATTTCCTCGATAGCGTGCCAGGCGAACACGGCACGCATGCGTGCGTCGGCGTTTTTCATGACACCACTGTCGAAGAAGCTGTGCGCCATCAGGGCGGTGACATGCTCGGCCGCGGCGGTCTGGCCCAGGGTATAGACCTTGGGCAGGCGCTTGCGCATGAAATTGAACATCAGCTCGTGCTGTTTCTTGATGATCTGGTCAACGCGGATGCCCTGCCGTTGCAGTCGATCGTTGTATTGCGTGTGAACCTGGCCGTGCTGGCCTTCCTGGTAGATGAAATCGCTGACCTGCTGCTGCAGCTCCGGGTCACGAATGTGATCGCGGTAATCGCGCACGCAGGCTATGACGAAGCGCTCGCCGTCGGGGAACAGACAGGACAACGCATCGAAGAAGCGGGTTTTGAATGGGTCGTTGTCGAGCCAGTAGCGCGGGATGTCGTCCCCGGTCAGGCCGAAGTCGGGGCCTTTGCGGCCGTGAATGGCGGGCTGCGGGGTCGTCGTCATGGCTCTTACTTTTGTCACGTATGCCTGACGATTAGAGCGCGTATGAAACGATATGTCCATAAAAAAACCCCGCCGAGGCGGGGTTTTTTGCCGTGCTAGAAGGCTCAGGGCTTGCCAGCTTCTGGCAGCACGTTGAGCAGCAGATTCGGCGTGCCGGCCGTAGCCGGGCTCAGCGCAATGGCGCCGACGGTAGCGTTGCTCAGCAGGGCGCTGGCCACATCACCCGGAGCCAGGCTGGGGTTCGCGCCCAGGATCAGCGCGGCGGCACCGGCGACATGCGGAGACGCCATCGACGTTCCGCTCAATACGGAGCTGCCATTGGTGCTCTGGAAATCGGCGGAGGTAATGCTGCTTCCCGGAGCGACAATGTCGACACAGACGCCATGGTTGCTGAAGCTGGACTCACGATCCTGGTTGTCCGAGCTGGCCACGTTGAAGGCATTCGGTGCCCGACCCGGTGAGGAGTTGCAGGCGTCGGCATTGTCGTTGCCCGCAGCAACAACCGGAAGAATCCCGGCGTTGAACAGGGCGTCGATGGCGGCGTCCTGCGCAGCGGAAGCACCACCACCCAGGCTCATGTTGACCACGGCGGGGTATTCGGCATTCTCGGCAACCCACTCCATGCCGGCGATCACGCCTGCGCTGGAGCCCGAGCCACCACAGCCCAGCACACGGACGGCGTGCACGGTGGCTTGCTTGGCGACGCCGAACTGGGTGCCGGCAGCGGTCCCGGCGACGTGGGTGCCATGGCCGTTGCAGTCATCCCATGCCTCGGGATCCACCTCACCGCCAAACAGGCTGAAGATGTCGATCGGCAGGGGCAGCGGCAGCAGCCCGCTGAGGCCGAACGGGCCATCGCTGACGAAGTTGCGGCCGGTACCCATACGCCCGGCGAACTCGGTGTGATTCGGGTTCACGCCGGTATCAATGATGTACACGTGAACGCCGGCACCGGCCTGGTCCGGGTACTCATAGTTGCCATCCAGCGGCAGTCCGATTTCGTCAACCCGATCAAGGCCCCAGGTCGCGTTGGCCTGTACGGCGCCAATCGTCACGATCTGGTCTTTCTCGATGGCGGTCACCAGCGGCAGGCGGCTCAGCAGGCGCACCTGACGGGGTGTCAACGGGGCGGCAAAGCCCGTGAGAACAGTGTCATATTCGAAAACAGCGCGGTCCACGCCGACAATGGACAGGACGGACTGTGTCAGCGCAGTGATGCCCTGCACGTCGACGATGGCGGAGTCGAGCTGCACGATGTGCATTTCGGCCTTGGAAGACGAGAACAGCCCGGCCTGGGCACTCCCCGCCAGCGCAATCAGCCCAGCGGCTACAGCGGTACGGATCGTCATGATCAATTTCCCCAAATGATGTGCGAAACAAAAAAGGACTTGGCCTTTCTCGTATAGAGACTACTCGGACGTTCGCTGACAGACTGTAGTCCTTGCCCCGCGCCTTTGTAGTGATTTCACTACATGCCGGGCATACTGAGCCGCAAGCTGCATCTGGACTGAGTCATGGCAACCGCGCTGCGTATCTTGACGGTCGATGATCATCGGCTTATCCATCGCGCGCTGGCCGCGATGATCGATGCCCAGCCCGATATGCGGGTGGTGGGCGAGGCGAGCAGCGGCGAAGAGGCGCTGGAGTTCATTCCGGCGCTGTCGCCACAACTGGTTCTCATGGACCTGGATATGCCGGGCATGGGCGGATTGGCCGCCACTGAGCAAATCCTGCAACGATTTCCGCAGGTGCGCGTGATTGTGGTGTCGGGCAATGTGCACGAGCCGTACCCCTCACGTGCGCTGGGAAGCGGTGCCCGCGGTTTCGTCGCCAAAGACAGCGAGCCCGAGGACATTCTGCGCGCCATTCGGCAAGTGGCGCAGGGCCGGCGTTTCATTTCTGCCGAAGTGGCGGGCTACATGGCCGGGCTGGCCAGTGAAACGCAACGTTCGCCCTTTGCCCAGCTGTCGGGACGCGAGCTGGATGTGGCGCTGAAAATTGTGGCGGGTCACAGCACACAGGAGATCGCCGAGATGCTGGCCATCCATACCAACACGGTAAGCAGCTTTCGCCGTCGCATCTTCGACAAGCTGAAGCTGCGCAACGATGTGGAGCTGACACTTGCCGCCTTCCGACATGGGCTGATTCAGGAAGGCGAGTCGGCCGGCTTTCTGCTGAAGTAACGTCGTCGGTATGGCGTGCGAGCCCCGCAACGGGGTGCGAGTTCGTTATCGTGCGCGCTGGAGTATGTGAGACACCACCATGAAAGCCTTGCTGTGTAAAACCCTTGGTCCGGCCGAGCAACTGACGGTCGAAGATATCCCTGCCGAGCCCATGGGGCCGCATGCGGCGCGAGTACGCGTGGTTGCTGCCGGGGTCAATTTCCCGGACACGCTGGTGATCGAGGGCAAATACCAGTTCAAGCCCGCATTGCCATTCTCCCCCGGGGCGGAAATGGCGGGTGTCGTGACCGAGGTCGGTGACAAGGTTCAGGGCCTGTCCCCGGGCGACCGGGTCATGGCGGTTCTCAGCCATGGCTGCTATCGCGAAGAGCTGGTGACCCCCGCAGCAGGGCTGATCAAGGTTCCCGATGACATGCCTCTGGATGTCGCCGCGGTGTTTCCGATGGCGTACGGCACGTCCTACCATGCGCTGGTTCAGCGGGCGCAGCTGGCCAAAGGCGAGAGCGTGCTGGTGCTCGGCGCGGCCGGTGGGGTGGGTTTGGCCGCGGTAGAACTGGCCAAGGCCCTGGGTGCCGGGAAAGTGATCGCGGCCGTCGGCAGCGATGCAAAAATGGATGTGTGCCGTGCGCATGGCGCCGATGAGGTCATCAACTATTCCACGGGCCTCAAGGAGCAAATCAAGGCGTTGACCGGTGGACAGGGTGTTGACGTGATTTATGACCCGGTCGGCGGGGCGTTGTTCGACGAAATCCCCAGTTGCCTGGCCTGGAAGGGGCGAGTTCTCGTCGTGGGCTTTGCGGCGGGCGACATCCCGCTGCTGCCGATCAATAAGCTGCTGATCAAGGGCGCATCCGCAGTTGGGGTGTTCTGGGGAGCATTTGCGATGCGCGAACCGGCGGTCAATGCGGCCAATTTTGCGCATCTGGCCGCGCTCTGGCAGCAGGGGGCGTTGCATCCCGAAGTGTCCGCCGACTATGCGCTGGAACAGGTCCCCCAGGCGCTGGCGGATCTGCTGGCGCGCAAGGCCCAGGGTAAGTTGCGGGTGCGCATCAGCGATGGTTAATTCGGTTCTGGTCGTCTGTGCAGGCCATATCTGTCGCAGCGATTTCTTGCCAGCGACCCAACTCCGGTAAAATCGTCGGCCATACTGCATTTGGCGCGGCATTCGCGCTCGCATGACACAGGTTTACATCAAGACCTTTGGCTGTCAGATGAACGACTACGACTCCGGCAAGATGGCCGAAGTCCTCGAGCGTTCACACGGCACCACCCGCACCGACGACCCCGAGGGCGCGCAGGTGCTGTTGCTCAATACCTGCTCCATCCGCGAGAAGGCACAGGAGAAGGTGTTTTCGGAGCTGGGCCGCTTGCGCGCGCTCAAAGCCCGTAATCCCGATGTGCTGATCGGCGTGGGCGGCTGTGTGGCGAGCCAGGAAGGCGAGGAGATTCTGGCGCGGGCGCCCTATGTCGACCTGATCTTCGGCCCGCAGACCCTGCACCGTCTGCCGGAACTGGTGGATGCGCGGCGCCGTACGGGTCAGCCGGCGGTCGATGTCAGCTTCCCTGAAATCGAGAAGTTTGATCGCCTTCCCGAGCCGCGTGCTGATGGCGTCTGTGCCTTTGTGTCGATCATGGAAGGCTGCAGCAAGTACTGCACTTTCTGCGTGGTTCCCTACACCCGCGGCGAAGAGATCAGCCGGCCGCTGGAAGACGTGCTGGCCGAGGTGCGGTCACTGGCGGCGCAGGGCGTGCGCGAAGTGACGCTGCTGGGGCAGAACGTGAACTCCTATGCCGGGGTCATGCGCACGGCAAGCGAGGCGCCGGCGGGCGCCACGGCCGACCTGGCCTTGCTGATCCGCCATGTCGCACAGATCGAGGGCATCGGCCGCATTCGCTATACGACATCGCATCCGGCAGATTTTGGCGACAGCCTGATTGCCGCGCACGCCGAAGTCGACAAGCTGGCCTGCTATCTGCATCTGCCAGTGCAATCGGGTTCCAACCGCATCCTGATGATGATGAAGCGCGGCCACAGTGTTGAGGAATACCTGGCCAAGGTGCAGCGGCTGCGCGCGGCCCGGCCGGAGATCAGCCTGTCGACGGACATCATTGTCGGCTTCCCGTCGGAGACCGACGCCGATTTCGAGGCCACGCTCGAGCTGGCGCACTTCGCCGATTTCGACCATGCCTACAGCTTCGTGTACTCGCCGCGTCCCGGAACGCCAGCGGAGAAACTGGCGGATACCGTCGACCCGGCGGTCAAGAAACAGCGGCTGGCCGTCCTGCAGCAGCGTATTCGCGCCCGCGGCGAGGACTTTACCCGGGCGATGGTCGGGACGACGCAACGGGTGCTGGTCGAACGGCTCTCGAAGAAGAGCACGGCGGATGTCGCCGGCCGCACCGACAACAATCGCTGGGTCAATTTTGCGGCGCCGATCGACAGCATTGGCCGCTTCGCTACGGTGGAAATTACCGAAAGTCTGCCCAATAGCCTGCGCGGGCGCCTGCTGTCGGTGGATGGCTGAGCCCATGCAAGCTCACATCATTGAACACCTCGCGCTCGAGCCGGAGTCGGCGGAGCGACTGTCGCGCCTGTGCGGCCCGCTCGACGGGCATTTGCGGCAGATCGAGAAAGACTTTGCCGTCGAGATTCGCAACCGCGGGCACCGCTTCTTTATCGAAGGGCCGGCAAGCGAGGCGCGTCTGGCGGCGCAAACACTGGTGCGCCTGTATGCGCGCACGGACGACGATGCGGCGGCCCTCGCGCCCGAGGATGTGCACATCACCGCGCGTGAATCGCTGCCCGCGGGAGATACCCTCAGCATCCGCACGCGGCGCGGCCTGGTGCGGCCGCGCAATCCGCATCAGCGCAGCTATCTGCAGGGCATTGTCGATGCCGACCTGTCGTTCGGGATCGGCCCGGCGGGCACCGGGAAGACGTACCTTGCGGTTGCCGCGGCGGTGCGTGCACTCGAACGCGAGGCCGTGCGGCGGATCGTGCTGGTGCGGCCCGCAGTTGAGGCCGGTGAGCGGCTCGGGTTTTTGCCGGGCGATCTGGCGCAGAAGGTCGACCCGTATCTGCGACCGCTGTACGACGCGCTCTACGAGATGCTCGGCTTTGAGCGCGTGGGCCGATTGATGGAAAAGCAGGTCATCGAGATTGCGCCCCTGGCCTACATGCGCGGCCGCACGCTCAATGAGTCCTTCATCATTCTCGATGAGGCACAGAACGCAACAGTCGAGCAGATGAAAATGTTCCTGACCCGTCTGGGCTTTGGTTCCACTGCGGTGGTCACCGGGGATGCCACCCAGGTGGATCTGCCGCAGGCGCAGCGCTCCGGGCTGGCCCATGCCGCGGGGATTCTCGAGGGCGTGGAGGGCGTGCGGATTACGCGCTTTTCGGCCGATGACGTGGTCCGCCATCCGCTGGTGGCGCGTATTGTCCGGGCCTACGAGGCGGGTGACGCGTGAACACGCGCACGGCCTCACGCATTCATGTGCTGCGCGACATCGCCGCCGACGATGCCCAGGGCATTCCGGCGGATGGTGTGTTGCGCGACACCGCGGTGCAGGCGCTGGACGGTCGTCTGGCTGGCGAACTCAACATGCGCATCGTCAGCCGCACTGAATCTCAGCGGCTCAATGCCCAGTTTCGTGGCAAGCACAAGCCGACCAATGTGCTGTCCTTTACGCCGGACCTTCCCGCGGGTTTTCCGGTGGCCCTGGCGGGCGATCTCGCCTTGTGCGCGGCTGTGATCCGTCAGGAAGCCGAGGACCAGGGCAAACCGCTGGAGGCGCACTGGCGCCACATGATCGTGCACGGGTGTCTGCACCTGTGTGGGTACGATCACCAATCCGATGCCGATGCCGAGAGCATGGAGGCGCTGGAAGTGGCGCTGCTCGCGGGCATGGGCGTTTCCAATCCCTACCTTTCCCCGAACTGATGAACACCATGAACGATGACCGACCTCCCAGTCCCGAGGGGAGCCCTGATTCCTGGCTGCGCCGTGTGGGCCGCAGCCTGACCGGAGCTCCCCGCAACAAGGAGGAAATCACCGAATGGCTGGCGGAAGCCGCCCAGCATGAGGTGATCGACGCGGATGCTTTGCAGATGATGCGCGGGGTGCTGGATACCGCAGACACCCCCGTCGAAGACATCATGATTCCGCGCTCGCAAATGGTGGTGGTGAAGATTGATGACGCGCCGCAGGACATCCTGCGTACGGTGGTCGAGTCCGGTCACTCGCGGTTTCCGGTGATCGGCGAAAACCGCGACCAGATCATCGGCATCCTGCTGGCCAAGGATCTGCTCAAGCTGACCGGTATGGCGCTGACCAGCGAGGATGGCAGCGTGTTTGATCTGCGCCAGTACCTGCGTCCGCCCATGTTCGTTCCGGAAATCAAGCGCCTGAACATGCTGCTGAAGGATTTCCGCAGTGGCCGTCATCACATGGCCATTGTCATTGATGAATATGGTGGTGTAGCCGGGCTGGTGACGATCGAGGATGTGCTGGAAACCATCGTCGGTGACATCGACGACGAGCATGACGAAAGCGAATCGGCCCCGATCGTGCGCCAGGATAACGAGCGCTATCTGGTGACCGGCCTGGCCACCATCGAGGAATTCAACAGCTACTTCGGAACGAAGTTCAGTGACGAGGACGCCGATACGGTGGGTGGCCTGGTCACGCAGGAACTCAGCCGCGTGCCCCGTCGGGGGGAGTCGGTCGTCATCGATGACTTCGATTTCAAGGTTCTGCGTGCGGATTCGCGGCGCGTGCATCTGTTGCAGGTGCGCGTGATGGCCAGCTTGCCGACGCCCCCTACGCCGCACTGAGCGTGAACAATCACCGCCACATGCCGGCCGTCCTGGCGGTTCTGGCGGGGGCCGCGCAGGTCCTGGGTTTTGCGCCGTTCGCGTTGTGGCCCCTGGCGTTGGTCACCGCTGCGGTATGGCTGGGGACGCTGGCTCAGGTCTCGGTACGCGCGGCCGCCTGGCGCGGATTTGCCTTTGCCTTTGGCCTCTATCTCGCCGGAGTGTCATGGGTTTACATGAGCATTCATGTGTACGGCGGTGCGCCTGCACTGCTGGCGGTACTGCTGGTCCTGCTGCTGGCCGCCTATCTGGCGGTTTATGCCGGGCTGGCCTTTGCCGTGGCCTGGTGGCTCAGCCCACTCCCGTGGGTGCGCCTGTTGCTGGCCTTGCCGGCGACATGGCTGGCAGCGGAAATGGGTCGCGGACTGGTGTTGGGCGGCTTTCCGTGGCTGGGTCTGGGCTACGCTCTGCTGGATGTGCCGGGGATGGCTGGGCTGTATGCGCTGGTGGGTGTCCTCGGCGCGACGCTCATCTACTGGTGGCTGGCCGGCGCGCTGGCGATGATGGTGTTGGCACGACCGGCCCTGCCGGGACGCCCCTGGCGTACCCGGGCGATCGGGGCCGCCGTGGCGTTGCCGGTGGGGGTCGCGCTGATCGCGGCGCCGCTGCCCACGCACTGGACGACGGCGGTGTCCGATGAGGTAACAGTGGCGCTGATTCAGGGGAACATGGCGCAGGATCAGAAATGGCTGCCGGAGAACCTGGTGCCGACGCTGGAACGCTATACCGCCCTGACCGAGCGGCATACGGATGCTGACCTCGTCATCTGGCCGGAGGTGGCCATTCCGGCCAGCCGGCATATCGTCGAGCCGTGGTTCGAGAAATGGCAGGCCGACGCCGTGCTCCACCAACAGACGGTACTGGCCGGCGTCATCACCCGCGTCGACGGACAGGCCTATAACACGGTGTATGCGCTGGGCGCGCAGCCGGATCGTTACGTCAAGCAGCATCTGGTGCCATTCGGCGAGTATTTCCCGGTGCCGGGCTGGGTGCGGCCGGTGTTTGACTGGCTGGACCTGCCGTTCAGTGACATCCGTACCGACCTCCCGGGGGCGTCCCAGCTGCGCCATGACACCCACGCGCTGGCCATGTCGATCTGTTTTGAAGATGTCTTTCCGGCCGAATTTGCCCGCACTGCGCGGGGTTCAGACCTGCTGGTCAATGTCACCAATGACGCCTGGTTTGCGGGGACTCTGGCGCCGTATCAGCATCTGCAGATTGCCCGGGCCCGCGCCGCAGAGAACGGTCGGCCCTTGCTGCGGGTGGCGAACACCGGCATCAGCGCCATCATCGACGGCGACGGTCAGGTGACCCATGCCTTGCCCTGGGGCGAGACCGGTACGCTCGCCGCGGCGGTGACCGGGCGCCGCGGCCTGACACCCTTTGCTCGTTGGCAGCACCAGATTTTGGGTGCCGCCGCCGGTATCGTGGTGGTCCTCCTGTTGTTGTTCCGGCCTCTGGCCTTTTCGATCTCGCGCCGAGCGGCGCCCACTGTGAACTGATGCACGACACATACAACCCGACGGCCATTGAAGCCGCCGCCCGCGCCCTGTGGGACGCCACCGGCGTCGACGCGGCTGATGAGACACGCTCCGCAGAGCACTACTACTGTCTGGCGATGTTTCCCTACCCCAGCGGCAAGCTGCACATGGGGCATGTGCGGAACTACACCATCGCCGACGTCATCGCGCGCTTTCAGCGCATGCAGGGCCGTGCGGTGCTGCACCCCATGGGCTGGGACGCCTTCGGCCTGCCGGCCGAGAATGCGGCGATCCAGCACGGCGTGGCGCCGGCGCAGTGGACCCGGGAGAACATCGCTCACATGCGCGAGCAGCTCAAGAGCCTGGGGCTGTCATACGACTGGTCACGGGAATTCGCCACCTGTGATCCGGACTACTACCGTTGGGAGCAGTGGCTGTTCACGCGGTTGGTCGAGAAAGGGCTGGCCTATCGCAAGAACGCCATCGTCAACTGGGACCCGATCGACAACACCGTCCTCGCCAACGAACAAGTCATCGATGGCCGCGGCTGGCGCAGCGGCGCGCTGGTCGAGCAGCGCGAGATCTCGCAGTGGTTCCT
This sequence comes from Oceanococcaceae bacterium, assembly GCA_039768115.1. Classification (GTDB taxonomy): domain Bacteria; phylum Pseudomonadota; class Gammaproteobacteria; order Nevskiales; family Oceanococcaceae; genus MS8. The sequence continues at coordinate 10,002 of JBDNBC010000206.1, read as the reverse complement.
GCGCATCAGCGAGTACGCTGACGAATTGCTGGAGGGGCTGGATCACCTGCCCGAGTGGCCCGAAGCGGTGCGCACCATGCAGCGCAACTGGATTGGTAAGTCGCGCGGCATGAGCATTCGCTTCCCGGTGGAAAATTGTCCGGCCTGTGACGAGCTGGAGGTGTTCACCACGCGCCCCGACACCCTGTTCGGTGTGACCTACCTGGCCGTGGCGGCCGGGCACCCGCTGGCGCAAAGCGTGGCGGAGCGGCGCGAGGATATCGCTCAGTTCTGTGCCGAATGCCTGCGCGGCTCGACGGCCGCCGCCGACCTCGAAACGCAGGAAAAACGCGGCATGCCGCTGGGCCTGCTGGCGCGCCATCCGCTGACCGGCGACATCCTGCCGATCTGGGTCGCTAATTTCGTGCTGATGGGCTACGGCACCGGGGCGGTGATGAGTGTGCCGGCGCACGATCAGCGCGACTGGGAGTTTGCCCAGGCCTATGACCTGCCCATCCGCGCTGTCATTGCCGGGCCCGACGGCGAGGCTCCGGATGTGCGCGATGCTGCCTTCACCGATACCGGCCCGCTGATCCGCTCGGACGACTTCGACGGGCTGGATTTCACCGCCGCGTTCAGCGCGATTCGCGATGCGCTGGAAGAGGAGGGCCTGGGCGAGGAGCGGATCCAGTACCGCTTGCGCGACTGGGGTGTGTCCCGGCAGCGCTACTGGGGCTGTCCGATTCCGATCATTCGCTGTGGCCACTGCGGCGATGTCCCGGTTCCCGAAGAGCAGTTGCCAGTGCATCTGCCGGAGGACGTCATCGTGACCGGCGGGGCCTCGCCGCTGACCACAATGGACGACTGGAAGGCCGTGGACTGTCCTCGCTGCGGTCGCGCAGCCACGCGCGAAACCGACACTTTCGACACCTTTTTCGAGTCCAGCTGGTATTACGCGCGCTTTGCCAGTGCGGGCTGTGCGGATGCCATGCTCGATGACCGGGCCCGGCAGTGGACGCCGGTGGATCAGTATGTTGGCGGGATCGAGCACGCGATCCTGCATTTGCTCTACGCCCGGTTCTTCCATCGGCTGATGCGTGACGAGGGGCTGCTCGATTCCTCCGAGCCGTTCACCCGCCTGCTGACCCAGGGCATGGTGCTGGCCGATAGCTGGTCGCGTGATGTCGACGGACGCAAGGAGTGGATCGCGCCGGACCGGGTCACGCTGGAGCGCGATGACAAGGGCCGCATCAGCGGTGGCACGCTGACCGAGACCGGCGAACTGGTCAGCCATGAAGGCATGGTCAAGATGTCGAAGTCGAAGAACAACGGCATCGATCCCGAGGCGATGATCGCCCGCTACGGCGCGGACACGGTCCGCCTGTTCATCATGTTCGCCGCGCCGCCGGAAGCGAGCCTGGAATGGTCGGATACCGGGGTTGAAGGCGCATCACGGTTTGTCCGGCGCTTCTGGCGGATGGTGCAGGAGCACGTTGCATCGCGCCCCGAGCCGCACGGCCCGGCGCGCGACGAGCTGCGGCGCAAGGTTCACGAGACCATCGCCAAGGCAACCGACGATATCGGGCGGCGACAGACCTTCAACACCGCCATTGCGGCCGTGATGGAGATGCTCAACACCGTCACGGCGCTGCGCGAGACGGCCGGCTACGAAACGGTTCAGGAGGCGCTGGAGGCCGCCTGCCTGCTGCTCGCGCCCATCATCCCGCACACGGCGCAGGCGCTCTGGGAGCGGCTGGGCCATGACGGTCCGGTGGTGACGGCGCCGTGGCCGCAAGTCGATGAGTCGGCCCTCACGGTCAGCACCCTCGAACTGGTGGTGCAGGTCAACGGCAAGTTGCGCGGGCGCATTTCAGTGCCGGTCGAGGCCGCTCGGGACGCGGTTTTGACGGCAGCGCGCGAAGACGAAAATGTGATGCGCTTCATCGACGGCAAGACCATCCGCAAGGAGATTCTGGTTCCCGGGAAGCTGGTCAACCTGGTGGTGGGGTAGTGATGCTGTCAGGCCGCCGGCGCGGATGGCGAGTTGCCGGTTTCCGCATCGGGATGCTGCTGCTCCTGGTGGTGCCGGCAGCGTGCGGTTTTCACGTGGTGGGCATGGGCAGCTGGCCGGAGGCCTGGCCGGGTTACCGCATTGCATCGCAACTCGCGGGTATCGAGGGCGAGGATTTCTCCAGCGCACTGCAGCGGGCTCTGGTGCGCCGGGGCGCCGATCCGGAGCAGACGCCGCGCGTCGAAATCACGTTGCGTGCGCTAACCGCGCGCAAGGCGATCAGTGCGCTGGATGCCCGCGGTCAGGCCGCCGAATTCGAACTGCAGCGCCAGTTAGCCTTTCGCGTGCGGGCCGGGGCCTATGCTTCGCCCGAGCTGCAGGTGACGGCACAACGGCGGCTCAGTTTCGACCCGGCTCTGGCGCTGGCCAAGCAGCAGGAAGAGGCGCAAATCGAGGAGGCGCTGAACCGCGAGTTGATCGAGTTGTTGATCTTGCGGCTCGAAGCCGAGTTGCGCGCGCTTAATCCCGCCGGCGCATGACCGCCGCGAGCGGCTCCCGCCGTGTCGGTGGCGTGTGGCTTGCCGGACGGCCGAACCAGATCAAGCCGACGAAGCGCTCGCGCGTCGCGTCGTAGCCGCAGATCTGCGGGAATGCGGCATCGCGGGTGACCCCGCCGCTGGTCCACTTGGCGCTGTAGCCTTCGGCATGCAGCGCGAGGGTGAAGTTCTGCACCGCACAGCAGCAGGCGGCGTAGTTTTCGCGGTCGCGTATCGGGCTTTTGTCACGCACGCAGGTGACCAGCAACCACCCCGGCACACTCAGCCAGCGCGCGCGCTTGTTCTGCGCGGCGTCGGGTCCGTGGCGGGCCTCGGTGATCCGGGCATTGGCCTCGGCAATGGCTTGTTGGGTCTGCGGGCCGAGAACCGTGAAGCGCCACGGGTTGGTGAGAAAGTGGTTTGGTGCCCGCAGCGCACATTCCAGGGCTCGTTGCAACACGTCGTCTGGCACGGCATCGCGGGTGAAATCGTGGGTCGTCTGTCGGGATTGCAGAAATTGATGCAGGGTGTCGGGGTCGACAGACAGCGCGGGAGGGGTAGCGTCACTCATCTTGGCAGCGTGTCGGAAAGCGCATCAGCGATCAACTCCAGTGGATGGCATACGGTTAACGTGCGGCCGCTGCTGGCGGCAACGTCGCGCAGGTGCAGGCGGCAGCCGACGTTGGTGGATACCACGGTGTCAACGGCATCCGGGATGTCCTCCAGCAGCGCGCGGGCAAAGCTACGGGCATGCGCGGGGTCATCGACCATGTGCATGCCGCTGGCGCCACAACATCCCAGCCCGGTGAGGGGGTGAATGTCGATGCCCGGAATGCGTCGCAGCACATCGGTGACCGCATGGACCGGGGTGTCGGCGGCGTGATGGGTGCAGGGTACGTGTAGCGCTACCCGCAACGGTTGTGTCGGAGCACGGAGAACCCAGTGCGGTGGCCAATGGGTGTGCAGGTAGTGGCAGCTCTCCCAGACCTGTGCACCGCTGCGCGCCAGATCAGCGTGGCATCCCGAATCGCAGCTCACCAGCGGCGAGCGGTGGTTGGCCCATACCTGTCGCTGCTGCTGCGCCTGATCGATGTCGCCGGCATGTTGCGCCAGCGCACCGCAGCAGCCGCGGGTCGGGCTCGGCTGCACCGGCACCTCGAGCTGTGCAAGCAGCGCGGCAACGCGTTGCTGGGCGGCACTTTCCAGTGCGGTCGCAACACAGCCCAGGAAGAGCTGCGCGGGCGCTGCCGATGGTGTTGACGACGGGGCGGCGACTTCGCTCGGCAGGGCCGTGGCGCGGGGCGGCCACGGCGTCGTTGCCAGTCGGGCATGACGCAACGGCCGGCTAAGCCGGTCCAGGCGTTGGCCCAGCCATCGCGCAGGCAGCACGCGCAGCACCCGCTGCATGATCCGCAACGTCATCAGCTCCAGCAGACGGGGTGCGCGGGACAGCAGGGCGATGCGCCGGCGTTTGGGACCGGCAGGGCGGCGGGCCAGATGGGTGTCGCGCATCTCCTGATAACGCACTTTGGCCGGGCATACGCTTTCGCAGCGGCCGCAGCTCAGGCAGTGATCAATAAGCGCAGTGCTGTGCGCGCTGGGCTGGAGCGTGCCTCGTTCCAGGCCCTCGATAATCGCAATGCGTCCGCGCGGGCTTTCGCCTTCGCTTTGACTGAGCTGATAGGTCGGGCAATGCGGCAGGCACAGACCGCATTTCACGCACTGGTCGGTCAGCTCGAAAGGAAAGGGTGAGGACATGGCGCAAGCATAGCGGGGGACAGAGGGAGGGAATCGTCATGCTGCGGTGCAGCAATCCGCGCGGTATAATTCATCGATGAATATCGGACAACAAATTCTTCGCTGGAGTGCGGCCGCCGGTGTTGTGGCCGCGGGATCGGCGCTGACGCCGGTGGTGCATGCCGCTGACCCGGCTGACAAGGCCGAAACGGAAATCGCCTCGCCCTGGTCAGGGTCGGCTGCGCTGGGCTTTGTCGCTTCGGGTGGTAACACCAGCAGCCGCAGCCAGAATGCCGAGTACACACTCAAGTACGCGGGCGCGGACTGGGTGTTTTCCAGCGCGGGCAAACTGGTCCAGCAACGCAGTGATGTCACGATTGAAGCCGCCGACGGCAGCACCCGCGAAGAGAGCCAGACCACGGCAGAGAACTACCGAGTAGACCTGCGCACCGAGCGGCGGGTGGATGCGGCCAATTACCTCTTTGGTCAGGCCGCCTTCGTCAAGGATCTGTTTGGCGCCGTGCGGACCAGCACCAGCCAGACCGTAGGTTACGGGCGACGGCTCATCGCACGCGACACGACGGCGCTGGACCTTGAAATTGGTGCGGGTGCCCGGCAGGAAGAAGAGCAGACGTCGCGCGAGACCAACAGCGAGGCCATCGGCCAGCTCGCTCTCCGCCTCGACACCCGGCTGGGTGAGCGCGCGAGCGTGAAGCAACTGCTGCGGGTGGAGTCGGGAAGTGACAACACCGTGACGGATTCGCAGACCCGGATGCGCCTGTCCGTGATTGGCTCGCTGTGGGCGCAGCTGGGTTTCGACCTGCGCCATAACAGCCAAACCGGCCCGAACGAAAGCTCGACCGACACCATCACCAGCATTTCCCTGCTCTGGGAATTCTGATTCGCAGCGAATCTCGGTATCGGCTTGTCAATCCCCACTGAGCCGCTTACAATTCGCGATTCTCTGAACCCTTCACACGCCTGCACCGCCCTGAGCGTTGCACCGCGAGGATCCGATGACGACCACCGTTTCCGCCAAGGCCGCCGACGTACGTCGCGACTGGCTGCTGATTGATGCCACTGACCTGGTGCTGGGCCGCATGGCCTCGCATATCGCCCATCGTCTGCGTGGCAAGCACAAGGCAATTTATACCCCGCACGTTGATACCGGTGACTACATCGTCGTCGTCAACGTCGAAAAGTTGAAAGTGACGGGCAACAAGCCGTCGCAAAAGACCTATTACCGGCACTCCGGTCGTCCGGGTAACCTGCATGAGACACGGCTGGACAAGCAACTCGCGGAGCGTCCGGAGCGCGTCCTGGAGGCGGCCGTTAAAGGCATGCTCCCAAAAAATAAACTGGGTCGCGCCATGTTTCAGAAGCTCAAGATCTACAGCGGGTCCGAGCATCCGCATGAAGCCCAGCAACCGCAACCTCTGACACTGAACTGATATGGCCACCAACTACAACTACGGCACGGGTCGTCGCAAGACGGCGGCAGCACGCGTTTTCATCAAGCCTGGCAGTGGTGAGATTACGGTCAACGGTAAGCCGCTGGATGATTTCTTCGGTCGCCCCACCTCGCGCATGATCGTTCGTCAGCCGCTGGTGGAGCTGGATTCCGAGAATCGTTTTGACATCATGGTGACCTGCAAAGGTGGCGGCGCCTCCGGTCAGGCCGGCGCCATTCGTCACGGCCTGGCGCGTGCGCTGGTTGATTTCGACGAAACCTTCAAGCCGCTGATGCGTTCTGCCGGTTTTCTGACGCGTGATGCGCGGAAAGTCGAGCGTAAGAAAGTGGGCTTGCACAAAGCCCGGCGGGCCACGCAGTACAGCAAGCGGTAATCGCTTCCTGCATAAAAAAACCCGCGAATTGCGGGTTTTTTTATGCCTCGAAGGTCAATGGTTCGCGTGGTCGCCTTTCCACGATATTTACGCTTTGCAAAAAATTGACGCGGTGTACGATATTGATTGAACTGGCGCTGCCAAAAAATGTCGCGCTAAGCTGGAGAGCTTCAATATGCAGCCGGGCTTAAGCCCTTGGCGCCGTGGCTGACAGCCACTCACATCTGTTGATGTGGTGGCTGCCCGCTCTGACCCGGACATCTGGTTCGGGTTTTTTTTGCCGATAGTTTCTGTTTTGCTACGTGTGCGCGATGGGCTTGTCGGTAAACAGAAAATCGCGCAGCTCGTGATCAAAGGTAGGGTCCTTGCGTCGAATCCATTCCAGCGTCATGGCCGCATGCTCTTTTTCTTCGTCCCGGTTATGGGCAAGAATCGCCTTGAGTTCCGGATCCTTGCAGGCGTCGACCCGCTGGTTGTACCAGTCAACCGCTTCCAACTCTTCCATCAATGACGTGATCGCACGATGCATGTCGCGGGTCTCGTCGCTCAGTTCGTTAATCGGCTCGTGGTAGCCCTCGTTGGCCATAAGTCGCTCCTGTGATCAAAGCGGCATTATCCCGAATCACTCACGATTGGTGGGGGGAACGCCTGGGGCGCGGATCATGGGGGGGCAGAACGGTCGTCAGCGCATGATTCGGATTGGCGCACCACAACACCTCCCGGCATGCTGTTACCCCCCATGTACTGACGTGAAAGTCCGTGACTCAGGACGTCCGCTACCGACGCATTGAAGGGCTGGTCAAGCAAATACTGGCCGCCCCGACTCCCGATTCCTCCTTGCCGGCGCTGGGCTCTGCTGTGCAGCTCAGCCCCGGGCATCTTCAACGGGAGTTTGCGGATTTCACCGGCTTGAGCCCACAGCAGTTTGCGCAGGTTCTGACCCGGTCAGCGTTGGAGCGGCGTCTGCGCAGTGATGCGCCACTGCTGCACATCGCCGAAGCCTCCGCTATGAGCAGCGTGTCGCGCTTGCATGACCTGTGTGTGCAGATGGATGCCATGACCCCGCAGGACTGCCGACGGCAAGGCCAGGGCGTGCGCATTTTCGGCGGCTCGGCGCTGACGCCACTGGGCTGGGCGGAGCTGGGCTGGACCGACCGCGGGCTGTGTCATCTGCAATTTACGGATGCGCCTCAGGACCGCGACCGTACCCTGGCCGCCATTCGCGAGGCCTGGCCGGAAGCGCAGATTCACGCGGATGCGACCGGTGCCGAGCAGCTCGCCGCAAGCGTTTTCAGTGGTGCCCTGGGCAGGGGGCTGCGGGTGCTCGTTCGCGGGACCCGGTTTCAGGTCAAGGTGTGGCAAGCCCTGATGGCGATCCCGCCGGGGCGCCTGCGCAGCTATCAGGACGTGGCTGAAGCGGTCGGGTTGCCCCGCGCGGCACGGGCCGTTGGCACGGCGGTAGGCCGCAATCCGCTGGCCATTCTGATTCCCTGTCACCGCGTCATCCGTGCCGACGGCCGATTGGGCGGCTACCGCTGGGGACTGGCGCGCAAGGCGCTGATCCTGGCGGCAGAAAACGGGGCGCAATGCACATCGGTCCGCGCGACGGCAGAATCAGGGTCCACATGGCGGGTGGCAACACCCTGAGGAGACATTGTCCGTGAGGGATACCGACATTGTGATTATTGGCGCGGGCCTGTCCGGCATCGGCGCGGCCTGTGTACTGCGCCGGGAGTGTCCGGACGAAGAGCTGGTGATTCTTGAAGCGCGCGACAGCATTGGCGGCACCTGGGATCTGTTTCGCTATCCGGGGGTGCGCTCGGATTCCGACATGTACACGCTGGGCTACATATTCAAGCCGTGGGTGGGGTCGCGGGCGCTCGCCGCTGGCGAGGCCATTCGCGAATATGTCCAGGATGCCGCTCAGGAGCATGACCTGCCGTCGAAGATTCACTTCCGCACGCGCGTGACGGCGGCGAACTGGTCCCCTGCGGAACAGCGCTGGCGGGTCGCGACCGTGGGGCCGGATGGCGAGCCTCGCGAGTATCGATGCCGCTTTCTGTACTGCTGTGCGGGCTACTACAACTATGCACAGGGCTATCGCCCCACCTTTGCGGGCGAGGAGCAGTTTGCGGGCCGCATCGTGCATCCCCAGCACTGGCCCGAGGATCTGGAGTACGCCGGCAAACAGGTCGTGGTGATCGGCAGTGGTGCCACCGCGGTGACGCTGGTGCCAGCAATGGCGCGCTCTGCGGCCAAGGTGACGATGTTGCAGCGCTCGCCCAGTTACGTGATGTCCCTGCCGGCAGAGGATGGCATCGCGCGGTGGATGCAGGCGCATTTGCCTGCCCGGCTCGCATACCGGCTGGCACGCTGGAAAAATATCCTTCTGAGCATGTTCTTCTTCAACCTGTCGCGGTGGCGGCCGCAATTCATGCGTCGCCTGCTGCGTAAGGGCGTGGTGGCCGGTCTGGGGGAGGACTATCCCGTGGATGTGCACTTCAACCCGCGCTACAACCCGTGGGACCAGCGCCTGTGCTTTGTGCCAGACGGAGATCTCTTCCAGGCGCTGCGTGCGGGCCAGGCCGAAGTGGTCACCGATCACATCGCGCAGTTCACCGCATCCGGGGTGCGGCTGGCTTCGGGTCGGGAGCTCCCGGCCGATGTCGTCGTGATGGCGACGGGCCTCGACCTTCAGCTCATGGGCGGTATGGCGTTGAGCGTGGACGACGTCCCCGTGCTGCCCCGAGAGCAGTTGATTTATCGCGGCATGATGGTTCAGGACCTCCCGAATTTTGCCTTCACCGTTGGCTATACCAATGCCTCGTGGACGCTGAAGGCGGACCTGGTGGCCAGCTATGTGGCCCGGCTGTTGCGGTACATGCGGCGCAAGGGCTATCGCCAGTGCACGCCGCGTTTGCACGACACCAACCTAGCCCGCGAACCGCTGATCGATTTTTCGTCGGGATACGTCGAACGCAAGCGCGACGAGTTGCCAGCCCAGGGCGCACGCGCGCCGTGGAAGCTGTATCAGAACTATCTGCGCGATCGACTGACCCTGGCACTGGGGCGAATGGACGACGGCGCCATGGAGTTTCGCTAGGCAGTGGGAGTGCATCCGCTGCTGTTGCTGCTGGCGGCGGGGTCCTACTTGCTGCTGCTGTTCGTGGTGGCGTGGTGGGCGGACCGCCGGGCGGAGACGGGCCGCTATCGCCAACGGCCGCTGACCTGGGCGCTGGCGCTGGGTGTCTACGCGACATCGTGGACCTACTATGGCGCCGTCGGACAGGCTGCCGTGTCACCGCTGGGATGGGTGCCGATATATCTCGGCCCGGTACTGGTCTTCCTGTTTGCACAGCCGGTGCTGCGGCGGATCGTCGCGCTGGCCAAGGAGCATCATGTCACCTCGCTGGCCGACATGGTGGCCATGCGCTACGGCGGCGATGGCCGCATCGGTGCCGTGATTACGCTGATCGCGGTGCTGGCCGTCCTGCCCTATATGGCCCTGCAGCTCAAAGCCATCGTCAACAGCTTTCAGGTCCTGGCGCCGTCGGCTGCGCAGATCGACGTGGCGCTGCTCACCGCCGCCGGGCTCGGCTTTTTTGCCGTACTGTTCGGTACGCGTCATGTCGCGGCCAACGAACGACAGGCGGGGTTGGTTCTGGCGGTCGCGCTGGAGTCGGTCATCAAGTTGTCGGCCTTTGTCATCGTGGCAACGGGCGCGCTGTTGTGGGCAGCGCCCAGCGTGCCGGTCATGGAGGTCCCGGGACTGGCTGACCGCGCGGCCTCCGCCCCGTTCGATGGGGTCGGATTCGTCGTGAACACCATCCTCGCGGGCCTGGCCATCATCTGCCTGCCGCGACAGTTCCATCTGCTGACGGTGGAGAGTGGCGG
>JBDNBC010000205.1:0-2744 GCA_039768115.1 Oceanococcaceae bacterium | reverse complement strand
TCGGCGGATATTGGGTTTGCAGGTCGCAAGCGTGCAGTAGCCATAGAAAGGATTGGGTGCGAAACCACTGTCGTATCGCACCACATAGGAGTGAATGCGAGCCATCAGCAGGGATGCCGCATGAGTGGAACCGGGTCGCAGGCGCCGCCGTCAGGCTTTTCCCACGAGTCCTTCCCATTGATCGCGTCAATGATTGCATCGCCGTTCCACCCAACCAAGGCGTCGGCATACTCTTTCAGGGCATCCGGGAGGTCGCATTCCTTCTCACCATGCTCCCAAACACCAACAATGCGCTTGCCCTGTTTGGCCGCATACTCAATTTCCCAGTTCACCCAGTCGCTGTTCTTGGTCTGGGGGGAGACGTAGCAAATGAACACTCCGGCCCAGTTGATCGCAGGGGCAAGGATCTGCGTCTTTATGTAGTGCTCATCGGAAGCATTGTTGAACTTTCCTGTATGGATGGAGGAATCCCTGATTTCCATCCCATTTGGAGCCAACAGATCCTTGAGCTTTTGGAGCCCGTGATCGTCCTTATGGACATGGCTGATAAACACATTCCTTTTCTCTGTCACCTGTCACCTCCAAGGTTTTCATATGATCTGAAGATCGCAGCCGATTCAGCCAAAAGGTCGATGACAGAACGCTCGACCACGTAGCGTGCCGGATTCTCGCCAACCGCCAGCGCCTCAAAATGCGCCTCGCCACAGGCGATTTTTGCGCGCTCCTTGTTGCGCAGGTCGTCAGTGAACAGGCTGCCCTTGGTCTCCACCACGAAGTACAGTCGCTGCGCTCCACCGTCCTCCACCAGTACGGCCCAGTCCGGGTTATAAGTTCCCAGCGGCGTGGGCACCTTGAACCAGCCTGGCAGCTTGGCGTAGAGCTTAATGGCGTTGTTCTTCTCCAGCGCGTCGGCGAAGTCGCGCTCGGTGGTGGAGTCGTAGACCACGTGCTCGTAGATGGACTTGCCCGTGTCCATCAGCATGTTCTTCAGGTAGCCGGTCAGCTCTTCCTGCTCGAACAGTTCCTGTGCATAGACGTGCTGATCGCCAAGCTTCTGGTACTTGATGCCGTCGACCAAGGCCAGGCGCTTGCAGCGTTTGATGGTCTCGGCGGTCAGCTCGATGAACTGCTGCGGGTTGCGCTTGAAGTCGTCCAGCCGCCCGCTGCCGCTCAGGATGGTGGCGATGCTCCGGCGGGTGAGTTGGGTGCGATCCTGGAGGTCGGTGAGCAGGTCCGGCAGCTCGATGTCCGTCTCGTCCAGGACGACAGTTGCCGCGCCCGCTTTCTCCGTGGCCTCCACCCCTGCCTTGCCGATGGCGATGTCGGCCTTGCGCCATTGCAGCCGGGCCTTGGGGATGGCCGGGGCTTGTCGAAGCGAATCGATGCAGTTCTGGATCAGCTTGTCATTATCGAACTGCACCCGATAGGTCGTCTTGTGCTTGATGCGATCCCACAGCTCCTTGAACTCGGGGCTGAGATAGACGCCCTTGCGCACGGCAACCTGCTTGCGCTCGTCGGCGTTCTTGATTTCCAGACGGCCCGACACCTTGCGCAGCACCTCGGCGATTTGACTGCGCTGCGCGTCGAACTCCGCAGGTAGCGCCAGGGTTCCATCCTTTAACGCCGTCTTCAACGAATCCTGGACCTTGCCCTTGGCATCGATGTGGCCGGCAGCTTTCAGGTGCTCCCACAACACCTTCGACTGATCGATGCCCAGAGGCACGGTTTGGCCGTCGGCCCCGGTAACGGCGATGGCGGCGAACTGGTGCTGCTCGACGATGCCAAAGCGGATGCCGGTGTCGGCCTCAATTTCCTTCTGCAGGTTCTCGGCGAATTGCTCGTAGTTCTCGGTGGCAATCACCGTGAGGGTATTGACCTCGAATCCGCGCACGCGCTCGCCGTTCTGGTTCACGGCGAGGCGCAGCCCCCGGCCGATGGTCTGCCGGCGTTCGCGCTCGGTCTGAATGTCGCGCAGTGTGCAGATCTGGAAGACATTGGGGTTGTCCCAGCCTTCCTTGAGCGCCGAGTGGGAAAAGATGAACTTGAGCGGCGTGTCGAAGGACAGCAGCTTTTCCTTCTCCTTCATGATCAGGTTGTAGGCACGCTCGGCGTTCTCGCGGTTGGCTGCATTGTTTTCGCTGGTGTCCGTCCAGCCGCCTTTCTTGTCGATGGAGAAATAGCCGTTGTGGACCTCCTCGGTGGCACTCGTAAGGTCGATCTCCTCGAACAGGCTCTGGTACGTGGGAAGCTTGGCCGCACGGCGATACTCCTCCTCGAAGATGCGCGCGTAAGGCCCTTTGACGGGGTTTCCGTCCGCATCGTAGGAGCGGTATCTGGCCACCTCGTCGATGAAGAACAGCGACAGCACCTTGATCCCGAGCGGGCGCAGCCGTTTCTCCTTGTCGAGGTGCTCCTTGATGGTGCGGCGGATCATCTCGCGCTGCACGGCCAGGGCATCGACATCGCCATGCGCTTGCCCCACGCTGAGAAAGGTTTCGCCGCCGGGGTAGCGCAACTCCAGAAACGCTTCGTCCTTGGCGGTACTGATCTCGCCGACGCGAAAATCGGCGTAGATGGCGCGTTTGGCGACCTGTTCCAAGTCATCGCCGTCGGAAACGGTGACTTCTTGCCGTTTCACGCCGCTGGCGGTTGCCACGTCGAGTTCCACGCGGGCAGAGATCGTGCCACGGCGGTTGGCGACCGACACCAGCCTTACGAATGGTTTGTTGTGGGCGTCCTCAACG
>JBDNBC010000204.1:0-2750 GCA_039768115.1 Oceanococcaceae bacterium | reverse complement strand
TCGGCTTGCCAGCCTCAAGCTCGACGATGAAACGAAGGCCGACACCGGCCGCCGAAGACAGCTGGGCCTGGGTCAGGCCACGCTGCGTGCGCGCCGCACGCAGAGACTGTCCTAGCGTGTGAATGCTGTCGATGTGGCCTTTGCGGACTTCGGGCCAGTTCCAGGGCGCGAGGTCGGAGCGAGGAATGGCCACGAGAGAGTGGAATGTGGCCGGAAACGGCCAATTCGGACGGCTGGCGAAGTCCGCGGGCTTCCGCAGGAACCCCCAACAACACGCGGGAACCGGCGCGAGCGGGCAAGAAAAAACCCCAACCTAGAACGGCTGGGGTTTTGTTATTGGTGGTGCTAGAGCGCCACGGTTACGACCCAGACCCTACACAAGATGAGAGTGTTTAGGTGCAAATGCACGGAAACGCCGTGATCCGTAAAGAGTAAGTGCGGACCGGACGCGGGTTCAGTTCCCAAACACGGAATCGAACTGCCGGACTCAGAGAGTGATTCGGCCGACGTCGAAGCAGGCCTGCACGTAGTCCATGTCGGCCTCGCGGACGCCTGCGTCGGCGAAGTATTTCCGCCACGACGCTACGACCTCGCTGACCCGGCGGGCGATGGCCTTTGCATCGTCGTCGTTCAGCATGAAGTGCTGAACCGCGCTCAGTGCGTTGGCGAGGTTCGACTCCTGGCCCTGCAGGCCAACGATCATTGCCTGGCGATAGGTCGTGCTCACCTGCGGCATTGGCACCAGATCGAATGCGGGAGCGAGGCGGAAGGTGGTGCCCGCCACATGCAGGGCGCCATGATTCTTGGCGTGGTCGTCGCGGTTCCCGGTGGCAATGCTGAACAGCATGCGCCCGAACAGCTCATGGCAATCCTTGGCGGGTTGGTCGGACCACCGGCGCAGCTCGTCGGCGAAGGCTGGGTAGCTTCCGACCTCCGTTTCCCCGTACTGCCCGAGCAGGGTTTTGGCGCTGAGATAGTGGCGAGGGTAGTGCTGCCCCTTGATCCGCTCGCGGTCGAAGCGATGGATGCCCAGCGCGGTGGTGCCGTCGACCTGCACGAACTCTCGGCTTGGCACCTCGAAGCCGCAGGCCGCAGCCATGTCGAGCATCGCCTTCTCGGCGCGCACATGATCGAAGCGATCATCGTGGCGCCCGAACTTCAGGATCATCGACGCATGCGGATCCTGGTAGGAGGACTTGGGGCGTGCACCGCCGAGTGACCCCGTCAGCAGGTCGCCCTGGGCCTGCGTCACGGCCCGGCCGGTTTCGACGGCATGGATGGCGTCGGCCAGCCCGGCCATCGCGATGCGCGTCGGGAGCGCGGGCGGCGTGCCGGTACCGGCGGTGAAGGCAAGAGCGCCGATGCGGTCGCCGGAGGACTTGAGCAGGTACTCGAGCTCCGGCAGCTCGCCGAACTCGTTGTACTGGAGCGCGGCGTGCCGCAGCTCCAGTACCTTGCGACCCCAGCTGTCCGGCGCGGCGTCGCGGATGGCGCCGAACAAGTGATCGGCCTTGAAGCCGGCCGCCTTCAGAGGTAGGTGGACTGGATCCAGCGCAATGGCGTCCTCGCGCGCGAGGTAGCGGGCACCATAGGTGAACTCGGCAGTCGTGCTCCGGCCCGCCTGGTCGACGGTCAGCGCGCCGCAGGGCACGGCTTCCGCGCCACCGGGAAGGTAGATCCAGACGACGCAACTGCGTTCAGAGGTCACGGAGCAGCTCGCGGTGACGGCTGGAGGTCTTGCGGGTGCGGCTCAGTTCCATGCGCAGTCCTTCCTCGTCAGACTTGGGATCGGCGATGCTCGGTAGCAGGTTCATGGCCCACAGCACGCAGGCGACATGCGCGAACGCGACGCCTAGCTCGCCGCTCTCGATCCGATGTAGGGTGCGGACGCTGACGCCGGCCTTCTCGGCGAGCTGGGCGGCGGACAGCCGCCGACGCTGGCGGGCCGCCCGAATGTTTTCGGCGTACACCCGCATCTGGGCCTGCACAGCAATCGGTGGTGCGGCGGCGGTCTTCATCGGCCATATCTGGCATGGAAACGCCAATAGTCTGCCATATGTGGCAGATAAATAGAACCCGAGAGGACGCTCGGACTCTGGACAGGCCGGCCCGCCAGTCGGCTGCCTAGGCTGCTGGAGGCGACTAAAGAGCCTCTGCGCCTCGGCTCGTGCAGCGAGGTCCTGTTCCGGCGACAGCAGCGATCAATTCCACCCCGTCGTCGCCTGCCACGAAGGCCGGGCCGCCAACGTCGTCGTCATACTCGGCGATGTCTTCATTGATCGCGTAGTGTTTGGACTGGGTCAGGTCGGGGCCAGCTTTAACTGAGCGAGGTACACCCATGTCCAGCATCGCGACAAGTCGCCGCGGTCGTAGGGATTGGGCGATGGCCTGCCGCGCAGAAGTCCGCAATACGGCTCAAAAACGCCCAATAAAACGCGGAGTTGCGCAAAAAAATTGGCCAACCTATTACGGTTGGCCATATTCAATTGGTGGAGATGGGGGCCACTAATTAAGTGCTGTAAGCCATTGAAAAAAAAGAAGAAAAAATAAATGAAAATAGATCGATACCCCGTTTGATACCCCTGATATGCCATTTGGGGTTCCGCGAGACTCCTGTTGTAAATGTGTTGCTCGATTTCCTGGGGTTCGTGCTGAATCAAAAAATGAACAACTGCTTGCTTTTTGCTGGGGACACCCATGGAGCGCTGGCCCATCTCGAGCGCCTCAAGACTTCATTGCCGATCATCCAC
>JBDNBC010000203.1:0-9344 GCA_039768115.1 Oceanococcaceae bacterium | reverse complement strand
TCGCCGATGGGCACCCACAGATCACCCAGTTCGGCCACCGTGTCCGCCTCGGACATCCACACGCCGCCGGTGCCGATCAAAGCGAACAGCCGGTTGTTGTCGGGGTCGTAGGCGAAGCTGTCAACGCGTCCCATCGCTGTCGGGATGCCCAGGCCGAGCCCGCCCCGCTCGGGGTCATCGAGCAGTGGGCCGCGGCCATATTCGTGCCAGGTGCCGGTAGCGCCGGCCACCCTGGGTTGCAGGGCCGACATCGCTGATTTGGCCTCGACCGCCGCGCGGTAGGCGCCAGGCAGGGTCTGGCCCATGCCGCGAGTCAGGGTGTCGTTGACGGCCAGAATTTCGCTGATCGGCTCCGGGCGTTTGTTGTTCAGGCACAGCGCGCGCCCGTATTGCGCTTCCAGTTCCGCAACCTGAGCATCCGACAGCGTAGGACGGAACAGCCGAGCGTACTGCGCGGTTTCCACGACGCTGAAACCGCGTGGGCAATCGCCGCCAGCGGCAACAGCGCCGGGATCATGGCGGGTCGGAATCAACACCGCAGCCACGACCACTAGGCAAACGGTGCTCAGGCCGAGCGTAAATCGAGTTGTCATGGGTTCTCCAGAGTTTGGTGAAGGCTGGCAATGCCCTCATTATTTTTTGACGTTACGCGTCCTGGGCAGGCGTTGCCAAGTCCTGGCCCGCATGGTGGATGTACTCTTGACCCATGCTCAGCGATTCAACCCCTCAACTCGACCGGTGGGCGCCGATTAATGGCGGAACGCTTGTCGGCTGCTGGTGCCGACTGGAAGCAGATGCCGCCAGTGGCGGCCTGTGCGTCATTGTGCGTCATTGTGCGTGCCGCACCCGATGATGCGGCCGAGTTGCGCTTTTCAGACTGGCATCCAGGTTACGAGGCCCTCCATACCGCCTTGCGTGACTATCCCTGGCGCGTGGACTGGGCCGCCGCCCCGCCCACCGACGAGTGACGGTGCATTCGCCCGCGCGCCGGGTGCCTGAGGGCTCCTGGCGAATCGGGCAAATTCGGTCGCAAGGTTTGTGCCAACAGGGCGGTGCTACGGCCCTATCGCGCCCGATTCCCAGCGCCAGTACAGCCCGGCGCGATAGTCCCGTCCCGGGGCATCTACGCCGGAGCCGTGGCGTCGGTAGTTCTGATCGAGGATGTTGTCGACGGCCAGCAGCAGGTCCAGCCCCCCGGGGAGCCGGAACCGGGCCTGCGCTTCCACCCGAGCCCATCCGGCCGTGCCCTGGGGGTTGATCCGCGGATCGGCGCGATCACGGGGGCTAAGACGCTCCTGCCGTCCGGCACTGTGCAGGCCCAGCCGGAAGCGATGATCGGCACGGCTGCGATAGCTGACGGTCGCATGTCCCTGCACCGGCGGGATGCGGTCTGCCGCCTGGGCGCGACCATTTACCCTCTCCGCGCCCCAGACGGTGGCGCCCACGATGCGTACATGCCAGGCGGGCGCCGGCCGCCAGCGCCACAGTAACTCCGCCCCGCGCAATTCCACGCGGCCGAGGTTGTCGCTGCGTACGATGGTCTCGCCGTTGTCGGTGAGCTCGCCGGTGTCGACGGAGACGATCTTGTCGCGGTACTCCGCCCACCACAGCGTGATCTCCGCGTCCTGGGCCGCCTCCCGCCAGTGCAGGCCGAGGTCCGCGCCGTGGATGGTCTCATTGCGCAGATTCGGGTTGGGTGCATTGAAACGGCCGCCGGGGCGCGGGCCGATGGCGCCCAGGTCAAACACGTTGGGGGTGCGCACGCCGCGTCCCAGCCGGCCACTCAGGGCCAGGCGCGGCGTCAGTGTCCAGGAGGCCTGCAGGTGGCCGCTGAGATCCTCGCGACGGAGGCGGAATGCGTCGCGCGCACCGTCGGCGCGCAGGTCCACGTCGACCTCGCTGACCCGCAGGCCGGCATCAATGGCCGTGCGCTCGCCCTGCCAGAGATGCTGCACGTAGGCATCCAGATGACGCATGGTCGAGCCATCGGGGAAGCGGCTCTCGCGTTCTGTGGTGGCTCCGGAATCGATATCGATGCGCTCGGCGCGGCTGGCAATCCGGTCGTGGTACAGCTCAATGCCGTAGCGCAGGGTATGCGCGGCGGTCAGCCTGTCTTCGGCAGCCAGGGTCAGCCCCAGCAGTTCGCTGCGGTTGAATTCGCGGTCGCGCTGGTTGCTATCGAGATTGCGCCGTCGGGTGTCGTCAATCATGCGCTGCCAGGCGAGATTGATTTGCAGATGATCGGCACTGGAAATCGCATCATCGAAGTGCACCCGCAGGTGCGCGAAATCCCGTTGACTCGGTTCGAAAAAAAACTCGGCGCGTTCCGGTTCCGTCTGGCCGAAGCCGGCGACCAGCTGGTCATGGCGCGGTGTGGAGGGTTGGCGCAGGTGCTGCAGTGTCAGCGACCACTCCTGGTCGGCGCGCGGGGCCAAGCGCAGATTCGCATCGGCGGCCCGGGCCTGGTAGCCGGTGAAGGGCAATTCAGCGCCGCGGCCATTGGTGCGCGGGCCATGCTGCCGCGCGCTGGCGCCGACAGTCAGCCCCAGGCGTTCGCGCCGATGGTCCCAGCGGGTGTGGACCTGCAGGCTCTCATCCACCGCGGCCGAGTTCATGCCGACAGCGAGCGCATTCTCGGTATGTGCCCCACGTGCGTACCCGGCCCGGTGACTGATCATGTCGATAACACCGCCCATCGCATCGGCCCCCAGGTGCGCCGCCCCGGGGCCGCGGCTCACCTCGACCCGGGACAGAGCCTGCGGGTCGACGAGCGCCAGGTATTGATTGGGCGCGTTGCGCAAAAAGCCGAAATTGAGCCGCATGCCATCGACACGGTGCAGGACTTCCGACCCTTTCAGACCGCGGATGATGGCAATGCCCTGGCCGGGCGTTGTTTGCTGCAGAAAGACACCGGGCACGGCTTCCAGCATCTCCGGGAGGACGCCGGGACGGCGGTTCTCAAAATCGGCGGCATCCAGGCGCGTGGTGTTGCCGACGCGCTCCGGACCGGGGCGATTCGCACGGACTTCCAGCGGCTGCAGGGCGGTGATATCTGCCGGTGACTGGGGCCAGGCGAGAGCCGGGACGAAGGCCAGCAGGAGAAAAGGCCACCACCTTGCCGGGGAAAACGGGCACGTCGGCGAGTGCGCGATGTCGGTCATGGGTCGTTGGTGCTTCAGCCGAGGTATTGTGAATGGGCGCGCAGCTTGTCACGATGACATGGCATATCGCTTGCGTGACGTGCCAACCTACAGATTCACAGCCCTGATGACAGC
Organism: Oceanococcaceae bacterium; assembly: GCA_039768115.1. Classification (GTDB taxonomy): domain Bacteria; phylum Pseudomonadota; class Gammaproteobacteria; order Nevskiales; family Oceanococcaceae; genus MS8. The sequence continues at coordinate 6,069 of JBDNBC010000203.1, read as the reverse complement.
GGAGGACACCATGGCGGTTGCCAAGCGCTACCGGCCCTTGTTGCAAGACGGCTTCTTTGACGACCTGGCCACCCTGGCCTCACGCGGGGAGTCCTCGTCGCGCGGCATTCTGGATTTTCTGCTGGCCATGGCGCCGGAAGACCTGGCCCAGCGGCGCGATGCCGCGGAAGCCGCCGTGCGCACCATGGGCATTACCTTCACGGTATACAGCGAGGCCGGTGCGATTGATCGCATGTGGCCTTTTGACATCGTGCCGCGGGTGATCCTGCTCGCCGAATGGATGCAGATCGAAGCCGGGCTCAAGCAACGGGTGCGGGCGTTGAATGCCTTCATCAACGATATCTACAACGACCAGCAGATCATCAAGGACGGTGTGTTCCCGGCCTGGGTGCTGGAGAAATCAGTCAATTTCCGCGAAGAGTGCCGGGGCATGCATCCGGCGCACGGCGTCTGGGCGCACATCTGCGGTTCGGATCTGGTGCGCGGCAAGGACGGCACGGTCTACGTGCTGGAAGACAACCTGCGGGTGCCATCGGGCGTGTCCTACATGCTCGAAAACCGCGCGGTGATGAAGCGCACCTTCCCCGAGCTGTTCGAAAATCATTACATCCTCCCGGTCGATGAGTACCCCTCGCAACTCTACGAATCGCTGGCCGCGCTGAGTCCGCGCGATACCAGCGAGCCCAGCATCGTGGTGCTGACGCCGGGCATCTTCAATTCGGCCTATTTCGAGCATTCCTATCTGGCCCAGCAGATGGGCGTGGAACTGGTCGAGGGCGCGGATCTCTTCGTGGCCGATGACGACTGCGTGTACATGCGCACGGTGCACGGCCCCTTGCGGGTCGATGTGATCTACCGCCGCATCGACGACCTGTTTCTCGACCCCGAGGTCTTTCGCCCCGACTCGACGCTCGGCGTTCCCGGGCTGATGCGGGCCTGGCGCGCAGGCAACGTAGCGATGGCCAATGCCCCCGGCTCGGGTGTGGCGGATGACAAGGTCGTCTATGCCTTCGTCCCGGACATCGTGCGCTACTACCTCAACGAAGAGCCGCAGATTGCCAATGTGCCCACTTGGCAATGCGCCGACCCGGACCAGTGCGCCTATGTGCTCGATCACCTCGAGGAGGTGGTGGTCAAGCCGGCCAATGAATCCGGCGGCTACGGCCTGTTGATCGGCCCGCACTCGTCGGCCAGCCAGCGCAAGGCGACGGCGGCGAGCATCCGCAAGGACCCGCGCAACTGGATCGCACAGCCCTGCCTGAACCTGTCGACGACACCAACGCTGGTCGGCTCCGGGGCGGATTGCCACCTGGCGCCGCGGCATGTGGATTTGCGACCGTTCATTCTGAGTTCCGCCGAGCAGTACGTGACGATGGGCGGGCTGACCCGTGTCGCGTTGCGCGAGGGGTCGCTGGTCGTCAATAGCTCGCAGGGGGGCGGCAGTAAGGACACCTGGATTGTCGATCCGGACGGGGAGGACTCCGCATGAATGCGCAATTGCTGTCGCGGGTTGCCGAGCATTTCTACTGGTTCGGGCGCTACATCGAGCGAGCGGAAAACACCGCGCGTCTGATCATCGCCAATGGCAATCTGGCACTGGACTTGCCTGGACGGGCGCGGCTGGACTGGTACACGCTCGTCGAGACGACCAGCGCCCAGGAGGCGTTTGCCAGCAGCGGCCATAACCCGACCGAGCCGGGCGTGCTGCGATTTCTGATCGCCGACCTGAACAACCCCGGGTCGATACTGTCGTCGCTGCGCTACGCGCGGGAGAACCTGCGCAGCATGCGCGACCGGGTGCCACGCGAGGTCGCGGAATCGATGAACGTGCTCTATGCCGTGGTCAGCGAGCGCAGCGACGGAGCGATCCGCCGTACTTCGGCGCGTTTCGATCTGCTGCGCGGCGTGATGGATCACTGTCAGATCGTGCGTGGTTATCTGGCCGGCACGATGAGTCGCGGTCTGGGCTATCGCTTCATTCGCAGCGGGCAGGTGCTCGAGCGGGCGGACATGACCACCCGGATCATGGACGTGCGGGTGGAAGACCTGCTGCCCGACGACCACGAATTGCCGGCCGTCGCTGACGCATTGCAATGGATGGCCGTGCTGCGCTCGCTGTCGGCCTATCAGATGTACCGGCGCCACAAGCCGGGCGCCATCAAGGCCCGTCACGTCATTGATTTCCTGCTGCAGGATGAAAGCTTTCCGCGCTCGGTCTATTCCGCGCTAAGCCAGTTTCGTGACCATGCCGGACAGTTGCCGCAGCCGCAGGACGTGCTCGGCGCCGTGGATGCGGCGCTCGGGGATGTCAGCTCGCTGCGGGCCGCCGTACTGTCAGCCGATAACGCGCGGTTGCATACCACCCTCGACCAGCTTCAGGTCACCCTGCTGAATGTCCACGCGGCGATGGATCGGAGTTATTTCGACCCGCAGCCGATGGAGATGGCCGCGACCCAGACCCAGAAGCAGTCCGGCTGATGGCATTGCGCGCTTTCGGCCCGGTGCCGCGTTAGAACAATGCCTGCCGCCGTTCCGGGGATTCGCCGATTCGTCGGGCCTCGGCATGAAAGCATTCCCAGCGCCCATGGCATTGGGCAAACAGCAACTCGAACGCCGCGACGCCGCGGGTGTAGTCCGACAGGCCGATGATGCGGGCGTTGTTCAGTTCGGCGAAATAGCGCTCCCAGCCGGGAAGGTCTGAGGCCACCGCGGCATAGCGCGCGCGGGTGTCGTCAAAAATGCGCTGCTTTTCGTCACGCATGGCCGCAGCCGGCAGATCGGAGGCATATAACGTCGTCAGTGCCTTAATGGTGGGCTGGAGCAGGAGGTACACCTGCTGCTGTCGGGCGAAGCGGGCACGGGCGCTGGCGGCCAGTGCGGGCTGCCACTGGCGCAGGCCCAGCAGGGCCACCGCCGTGGCATAGCTTTCATTGAAAGGGGTGTCGTTTTTGATGTAGAGCTGCTGATGGGCGAGCTCATGAAAGATCAGCCCGGCCGCGCGGCCCATGTCCCCGTCAATCAGTGGCCCCGGCAGCGGGTCGTCAAACCAGCCCAGCGTCGAATAGGCGATGGCCCGCGTGACCACAACGTCATCGCCCCGTTGTTGATGCTCCCGGGCCTTGCGCTGCGCGTCGGCCTGCGCGAAGTAGCCGCGGTAATTGACGCAGCCGGCGATGGGAAAACACCACTGCCGCGGTTGCAGGGAGAACGCTGGCGTGGCCACCACGTTGTAGGTCATCGCATCGTCATCGCGCGGCGCAAAGCTGGTGTAGCTGGCGTTGTCGGGCAGTTTCATGACGTCGCTGGCAAAGCGGCGGGCCTCGAGGAGGCGGCGCAGCCGCGAGGCCTGTTCGGCGGGCAGGGCCGGGTCTGCAAGGGCCTCCTGAATCGACACCCGGCTGCGCATCAGCTCCAGGTGTCCGCCAATGGCCTGGCCGTAGTAGCGCAGGCTCTCGCAACCACTGAGCAGGCCGCCGCACGCAAGAGCGAGCAGGGTGAGAACGGAGGCTCTGCGTCGAAATGCGGAAGAGGGCCGCACAATATCCGCCATGAAGATTCTGATCCTGATTATCGCCGGGTTATTGGCGCTGCCGATGCAGGTGCTATGGCACGCCACTCAGCCCCATGACGATGTTCCCATGGGCCGGCCGCGTGCGCTGGATACGTTGCGTGTAGACACCTGGTATCACCTGATTGATCCGCCGGGCTTTGCCATCGGCTATGGCGAATGGCGGCGTAATCCACTGTGGGTGAGCTGGGAGGTGCACGGCGAGGCCCTGCGGCCGCTGGCGCCGCGGCCAGGCCATTTTCGTTGCGCCAACAACACGATGATGAGTGTCTGTCCTGACGACTTCACCCGCAGTGGCTACACCCGCGGGCATCTTGCGCCCAACTACGCGATGAGCCGCCTGTACGGGCGCGCCGCGCAGGAGGCCAGCTTCGTCATGAGCAACATCAGCCCGCAGCGCGCCGACCTCAATAGCCGGGCCTGGCAGCGGCTGGAGGAATGGGAGATGGATTACCTGCGTCCCGAGGGTGGCCAGCGCCTGTGGGTCATGACCGGTCCGGTGTTTGCCGCGGCGCCGGCGTCACTGCCGGCCGGCATCGCCATACCGTCGGCATTCTGGCGGCTCTGGGTGCGTTACGACCCCGAAGCGGCGGCTGATCAGCGCTGGCAGGCGCTGGGGTTTGTGGTGCCGCAGGAGGTGCGCGGGGATGAAGACTTGCGAACTTTTGTCACGACCGTGGACGCCATCGAAGCGCAGATTGGTTTTGACTTGCTGCATCGCCTGGACGACGCGACCGAGATTCAGGTTGAGGCGACGGCCGATCCAGCGCACTGGCTGCCGTCGAGTGTCTGGCGCCGTCCGCCGCGCTACTGAGGCTCCGCCGATTCATGCCGGTCGAGCGGCGGGTTTGGCCCGGCGAGCGCGAATGGTCATAATCGTCGGAAACGGGGAAGACACATCAGGGAGAACATCATGGGGATCGGGTATACCGCTCAAGGCAACGCCAGTCATCGCATGGCCGCCATCGACACCGCGCCGACCGGGTCGGCGCCCTGCGCGCGCCGCCATGTCGGCGGGTCACAGCGCATGCGATGGATCGCGGCTCTGGCCCTGGGCGCCGCCTCCTGTGCCGCGTTGGCCGGGACGGTGAAATCCAGCTATCCCGTGCCCGATGCGCCGTTTGAGCGCACCTTGCGGGGGGTCACCGTCGATGACCTGGTCGAGCGCGACCGAATTACCGGCGTGTACCACGGCAGCCCGCAATACCTGGGTGACAAGGAAGGCTACGAGGCGCGGTTCTACCAGACGCTGGCCAGTCGCAAGGTCTGGCATGAGGGCACCAGCCCGGCCACGCACAAGCGGGGCGGCCCGATTACCTGGGATTTCGCGCCGATTCCGCAGGATCCGCCGCCGCCTTGCGATCAGCCGCAGCCCACCGGCTATGACGCGGAAAGCTGCCGGATCGCCAATTCGTTATACACAGAGCTCGAAAAAATCGACGCCAAGAAGGCGGCGGAGATGCGCGCGATGATCCGCCGGGGCCGCGACGTCTGGTTCAAGGGCACCTTTGGCAACCAGGACCTCAACGAGATTCATCTGGCCCGCACCATCGGTCAGGAGAACATGCACTATGCCGAGTGGATGCACACCAAGCATCGCCCCTACCGCTTCAGCAAATGGGGGCTGATCAATGACCCGGACTGCGAGCAGGGCGACGAGAGCACGTTTTGGCTCGACCGCTGCGCCGATCCCAAGTCGTCCGGCGTGCTCGGCTACCGCAAGTACTTCAAGACGCCCGAAGTGAATGCCGAGGGCGAGGTGGTGTTCGACCCGCGCGCGACGCCCTACACCGAAGGCGAGATGGAGGCGCAGCGCCGTTTTGCCATCGGCCATCCCTGCGTGCAATGTCACGTCGCGTTCGACCCGACCAATCCGCCCAAAGACCCCAATGAGCCGGAGTGGCAGAACCTGACCGGGCATATCGGCAACCAGTACGTCAATCAGCCGCTGTCGGCCTTTTTGTCCGCGGTGCCGGAGGATCACTTTGCCAAGCAGGCGCTGATGGGCGCGCGCCTCGGTACGGTGGACACCTCGCTGAACCCCAACGATTTCATGCACAACCCGGGGACGCAGAACAACATCACCGACTTCATGAACAAGCGCATTTTTGCGCACCGGATGAAAAACCCGATCACCGGCGAGATCGTTGATTCGCAGACCATGCATGTGCTCAAGGGGGGCGAAGACTCGGTCGGTGAGCGGCTGGCGTTGCTGCGCGTGTACGTGAACATCGGCATGTGTACCGAGGAATGCTGGGTGCCGAATTTCCCCGTGCCGGGCACGTTTTTTGGTGATGATGCACGCCAGCAACCGATGTCGATCAAGCAATGCGCGGCCGATTGCGAGCCGAGCGCACGCCCTCCGGCGCGTCGTCGAGCTGCTTGCGCACTTTGGCCACCAACGGCAGATCACCGTCGGCATCCCGCCATCGCTGCGCTGCGGCTACGCGCTGGGCGTGGGCTGAGGGGCCGTCGCCGGAGCGTTCGGCGACCTCGGCCGC
>JBDNBC010000202.1:0-21346 GCA_039768115.1 Oceanococcaceae bacterium | reverse complement strand
GTTGCCGTCGACGTCGCAGGTGCCGCAGGGCTGAAGCGGTGCCACATCGCGCGATGCGCGATGCCATCCCGGTTTAGGGCCGCGCTAACTCCTGGCGACAGCTTGCAAACACCTCTTCCAGTGGCTGATCCGCCGCGGCGTTGAGCTGTGTGGTCGAGCAGTAACTCGCCCGTGGGTAATAGCTCTGCATGACGGCCGCAGCCGACTGCCCGGGGGCTACGCGCTGGACGGCGTGTGCGAAGTCCGGGTCGGGCAGCAAATGCCGATAGGCGGGGAATCCGCGCGGGTCCACACCCCAGGGCAGCCAGTTCACGTCCCGCCGGGTGGTCAGGGCCCGTGGTTCGTCAGCCGGGTCGGATATGACCACCGTAAAAAACCCGGCGTTATCGAGCTGCGCGTTGAAATCGCTGACGCAGCCGGGCACCGGCGTCGCCTGCAAACTGTTCTGGCATAACGACCAAAAGCGCATGTCTGCGTCACCAAGCAGGCCGAGCAGGCGGCCGTCATCGGTGAAGGTGGGTGCCCGTCCGCGCACGATCAATGCTCGGCCCGGCTGGCGCTCGGTCAACGCGAACAAATAGGCGTTGTGTCGGTTGATCAGCAAACCTTCGCCCTGGCCGAGGGCGCCGCGAAAAACCCGAAAAGTCGGCACGGTGTCGGCCGGTGTGCGCGGCGGTTCGGTGGGCGGGGGGTCAAGATAGACCGCACGCAGCCGGTCGCGCTCGCGCCGGCAGTCATCGACACTGTTCGCGGCGGGAAGCGGCGATGTGCCTGCCGGCGTGACCAGTTCAAGGGTCGGCAGCTCGACCTGCGCGGGCACGTAGGCCCGGTACATCAGGACCGCGCCGGGAACCCCGTTGGCGGCGGGTGTCTCGCCCATCAGCAGCACGTTCGGGCTATCAGGTATGGCGGCGGCATCCAGCAGGACTTCGGCCGTGAACCGCGGTGCGCCCAGCCGCAGCGCGTCCACGCGCACTTCACTGCGGTAGGGGTTGCCCAGCCCGCCACGGGTGTCGATCTCAAAATCAGCCAGTGCATCACGCGATTGCAGCGCGCGGTCGTATACGTGCAGCGAAAAATAGCGGGCGTTGCTGACCGTGCCTTGCAGGCGGATGCGACTCCCGGCGGGCGCCGCGCTCGGCCCCAGTGCGACCCAGTAGCGCGCGGCGGTATCTGCCAGTGCAAAGTATTGCGTCCCTTCGCGGAACACTTCGAACCAGCCACAGCCCTGGGCCAGCGGAACCGCAGAGATGGGCGCTCCTGCACGGATATCCTCGGGCGGATCGCTTGCTGCGCGAGCCGGTCCGTCCGTTGTCATGCTGCGTCCGCCATCGCCGCAGCCGCCGAGTGCAACGGCCAGGAGCAGAAATCCCCATGTCGAACTCCTGGCTCGACGCTGTGCGGTGTCACATGGCGATCCCGAAGCCGGTTGCGGTGAGGGCGGTGCAAGCGTATGCAAAGAGCGCATGTTGTGGGTGAAATGAGCGAAGGTGGCATGATCGACCGGACGCCCGCGTCGGTACGTCGGATAATGCCGACGCAACGTATCGGCCGATGTCGACGCCAGAGTCGCGGCGCTCCCGGTGCACGTCGCGGCCCGGGCCGGCGTATCCTCGCCCGCGCATGGACTACCTCACGGCCAACTCACGCGATGCCCGAGCCGCGGCCGGCTTCCCCGGCACCATCGACCTGCATTGCCATTCCACCGCCTCGGATGGCCGCCTGACGCCGGCGGCCCTGGTGCAGCATGCGCGGGCGGCCGGGATCGATACCCTGGCGTTGACCGATCACGACACGGTCGCCGGATTGGCGCCGGCGGCGGCGATGGCCCGGGCCGAAGGCCTGCACTTCATTACCGGGGTGGAATTGTCCGTGACCTGGAGCGGCAAGACGCTGCATGTGGTCGGCCTTGGCATTGACCCCGACGCGTCATCGCTGTCGGAGGTGCTGCGCCGGGTGCAGGACACGCGGGCACGCCGGGCCGCATTAATTGCCGCACGGGTGGAGAAGCTCGGCGTGCGCAACGCCCTGGCGCGGGCCCAGGCCGCCGCCGGGGGCGGCCAGATCACCCGTACCCATTTCGCGCGATTGCTAGTTGAGGACGGCGTCGCCGCCGATCTGAAGCAGGCCTTCAAAAAACACCTGGGTGCCGGCAAGCCGGCGCAGGTGCGCGGCGAGTGGCTGGCGCTGGAAGAGTCCGTGGCGGCGATCCGCGCGGCGGGCGGCGTGGCGGTTCTCGCCCACCCGCTGCGCTACAAACTGACGGCGGCCTGGCGCGAGCGCATGTTGTCGGCGTTTGTTGCGGCGGGCGGGCAGGGGGTCGAAGTCAGTGCCGGCGGGTCGCAACAACCGACCGACCTGGCGCTGATGCGCGAGGCGGCGCGACGGTATGGATTGCTGGGGTCGGTCGGCTCGGATTTTCACGGCCCCGAGCAGCGCTGGCTGCGCTATGGGCGCCTGGCGGCTCTGCCCCATGACATCACGCCGGTGTGGACACACGGCGCTTTGTCCAATGGCCGGACTTCCGGGGCGACTGCCGACGGGGTTCGTGCGGCGCCGTGATGGATTAGTCGGTGGATGGCGGTGGTGTGCCGCCCGACGCAGAACCCCCGCCGGCCGGGCGCGCGCCACCCCGGCGGTTATGTCCGCCGCGACCGCCGCCGCCGTCATGGCGCCGGCCGCCGCCTCCGGGGCGTCCCCGCCCGCGGCCTTCGGGGCGAGGCTTGCGCGGCGGCCGCGGGCCCAGTTCGGGGCGCGCCAGCCACTCGGCCGACGGCTGTTCGGCGGGAATCGGGTAGCCGATCATCGCCTCGATATCCGGCAGCGAGAACACATACTCCTCGCAGCAGAACGAGATTGCTTCGCCACGGGCCCCGGCACGGGCCGTACGGCCGATGCGGTGCACGTAGTCCTCAGGGTCCTGCGGCAAATCGTAATTGACCACATGACTGACGCCGGGGACGTGCAGGCCGCGTGCGGCAACATCAGTGGCCACCAGCACGTGGATGTCGCCGCTCTTGAACTGCGCCAGCAGTTTTTCGCGCTTGGCCTGCGGCACATTGCCGCTGAGCATGCCACCGGTGATGCCGGCGCGGCCCAGGTTTTCTTCGATGTACTCGGCCACGCGCTTGGTGTTGACGAAGATCATCGTGTGCCGCGGCTGCTCGCGACGCAGCCAGTTGATAAGCAGGTTGCGCTTGTCATCCTTGCTGACGTGAAACAGCTTCTCCTCAATTCCGCGCGCCGTGATGCTGGTGGATTCGCTCTTGATCCACTCCGGGTCGCCCAGATGTTCCCAGGCCAGTTCCATGACCTTGTGCGACAGCGTCGCCGAAAACATCAGATTCAGGCGTTGCCCCGGCGGCGGCAGCCGGCGCAGCAAGAAGCGGATGTCCTTGATGAAGCCGAGGTCAAACATGCGGTCAGCTTCGTCGAGTACCGCCACCTCGACGGCCCGTAGGTCGTACACACGCTGTTTGAGGAAATCGATCAGCCGCCCTGGCGTACCGATCAGGATGTCGACGCCATTGGCGATCTGATCCTGCTGGCTCTGATAGCCGCTGCCGCCATAAATCACGCAACTGCGGATTTTCAGTGGCTCGCACAGCGCGACGGCGTCCGCTTCGATCTGCTGGGCGAGCTCCCGGGTCGGAGCAATCATCAGGGCGCGCGGCTGATTCGGCGCGCGCTCGGGGTCATCCTCAGTTTTCAGCAGATGGTTGAGCGTCGCCACCAGGAAGGCGGCCGTCTTGCCGGTGCCGGTCTCGGCCTGGCCGGCGACATTCTTGCCGGCCAGTGCCAGCGGCAGGGTCTGCGCCTGAATCGGCGTGCACTGGGTGAGGCCGGTGGCGTGTAGAGCATCCACCAGACGGGGATGAATGGGCAGGTCGGCGAACCGGGTGTCAGTCAGATGCTGCGGCGTGGCAGCGGCGATGTCTTGCATGTATTCGGGGTGTCCCAGCAGAATATGGCCAGCATGTTCGCCGGCATCTCGGCATCATAACAACGCCCCGGGTGAGGGCATCTGTTGCCGGACATTCTTGAAAAGCCAGCGTGCTCCCCCACATCCTTTAATTACCAATCGACCGGGAGATTCCCATGAGTGAGCACATCACCCACGTAACTGACGCCAGCTTCGAGGCGGATGTCCTGCAATCGGAGGTTCCGGTTCTCGTGGACTTCTGGGCGGAATGGTGCGGGCCCTGCCGCATGATTGCACCGGTACTCGAGGCGCTGGCGCCCGATTATGTCGGCCGTCTCAAGATCGTTAAGCTCAATATTGATGACAACGAGCAAACCACAGCCAAGTTTGGCGTCCGCGGCATTCCTACGCTGATGATCTTCAAGGGCGGCGATGTGGCGGCCACCAAAGTCGGCGCATTGTCCAAGGCACAGCTTAGCGAGTTCGTCGAATCGGCCCTGTAAGGCCCATCGATAACGGCGGCCCGCTTGCAGCAATTGCCGGGCCGCTATAGCATTCAGGTGTCGGGTTGCGCAGATGCGTGGCCCGACATTTTCGAGACTAGGTCTGGGCGCTGCGTTTGAACGCGTCGCCGCCGAGACCGGCAGATTCGAACTGCCACAACTTTTCCTCTCTGGCATCTCGCCCCGCAACGTCGTGGGCATATCGCGACCTTTTCAGGTGGCGACCAGCGTGTGGAAAGATCGTCCCTCCTGCGCGTTACCTTGAGACACATCGATCGTGAATAACGACGCTGCAACTGCAGACCACACTAGCCCTGCCCCTTCCGACGATTCCGCGCCGGCACCCAAGCCACGGCGGCGCACAGTGCGTCCCAAACCCGCGGCGGATTCCGGCGAGGGGGGAGGCGCGCAGCAGACAAAAGGCGGTGGCGCGTCGGCGCCCGCAGCCCCGCCGGTGGTCCGCGTCACCGTAGAGAAAGACGGGCGCAGCGACGGCGGCGGGTCGAATGAGCGTGGGTCACAGAACGACCGAGGCGCGCCAAATGATCGAGGGTCATCCAACGACCGCGGGGACAACGACAATCAGCACGGCGGCGATAACCAGGGCAACGATGACGGGCCCGGTGGAGATGACAACAACAATCGCAACCGCGGTAACCGCCGTGACCGCAACCGCAATCGCCGCGAGCGCGGTGGCCGCAATGATGGCGACAACCGCAACAACCGCAATAACCGTGGCGGTGGCGGTGGCGGCGGTGGTGGTGGCAATGAAGGAGGCGGCGGGCCGCGCGGGCGCAATGCGGAGTACGCGAACTACGAGCCTGACGAGTCCCTGCCGGTCATTGATCTCAATGATCTCAAGCGCAAGCCTGGTCATCAGATCATCGAAATTGCCGAAGGCTTCGAGATCGAGCTGTCCCGGGTCAAAAAGACCGACCTGATCTTCCAGCTGCTGCGCAACTACCTGCTGCGCAATCACATCATCACCGTGGAAGGCGTGCTCGAACTGACCAAGGATGGCTTCGGCTACCTGCGCAACACCGACGACTCATGGGACTCGGGCTCGGACGACATTTACGTCTCGCCCAGCCAGGTGCGACGCTTCTCGTTGCGCAAGGGCGACACCATCAAGGGAACCGTACGTCCGCCCGCCGGCAATGAGCGCTTCTTCGCGCTCGGCCGCGTCGACACCATCAACGACGAGCCGCCCGAAGCCAGCCGGCGCAAGGTGCCCTTCGAAAACCTCACGGCTCTGTTCCCGCAGGAGCGCCTGCAACTGGAGCGCGGCAACGGCTCGACCGAGGACATTACCGCCCGTATCATCGACCTGGTCAGCCCCATCGGCGCCGGCCAGCGCGGCCTGATCGTGGCGCCGCCGAAAGCCGGCAAGACCCTGCTGCTGCAGAACATCGCGCAGAGCATTGCGGCCAACTACCCGGATCACTTTTTGATCGTGTTGTTGATCGACGAGCGTCCCGAGGAAGTGACCGACATGCAGCGCACCGTGCGCGGCGAAGTGGTCAGCTCCACCTTCGACCAGCCCGCCGCCCGCCACGTGCAGGTGGCCGAAATGGCCATTGAAAAGGCCAAGCGCCTCGTCGAGCACAAGCGCGACGTGGTCATCCTGCTCGATTCCATCACCCGCCTGGCGCGCGCCTACAACACCGTGGCGCCCAGCTCCGGCAAGGTGCTCACCGGCGGCGTCGACGCCAACGCCCTGCAAAAGCCCAAGCGCTTCTTCGGCGCCGCGCGCAACGTGGAAGAGGGCGGCAGCCTGACCATCATCGCCACCTGCTTGGTCGAGACCGGCTCGAAGATGGACGAGGTCATCTACGAGGAATTCAAGGGTACTGGCAACCTCGAACTGGTACTCGAGCGCCGCATCGCCGAGAAGCGCATCTTCCCGGCCATCAACATCACCCGCTCCGGCACCCGTCGCGAAGAACTGCTGCTGGATCCGGCGGAACTGCAGGGCATCTGGGTGCTGCGCAAGGCGCTGCAGTCCGGTGACGACATTGCGTCAATCGAGCTGCTCATCGACCGCATGAAGCAAACCAAGACCAACGACGAGTTCTTCAAGGCAATGAAGCGCAACTAACGGCTTGCGGCTACTGGGACTGTCCTGCGAGTAGGCAGGGACGGCCCGAAACGCGGGATCTGGAATTCACGAGCGTGCGCCGACGTCGAGCGAAGCGCGGCCTGCTCCTCACCGGACACTCGAAAACAGGATGTTTTCGCGTGAGCGAGCCACGGACGGCCTTGAGCGATCCGGAGAGGGCCAAGCCGTGATGCGCGTTCCAAGCCGGTGGATCTGAAGTCCGGTTGAAGCCGGCAGCTGAGCCCCGTTCAAGCCACCGGCCGAACCAACTTCCCGCAGTGCTCGATAAACACCGCGTGGTACGCCAGTGCCGCCGGCACCTTCGGCGCGTAGCTCAACAGCGGCGCCTGCCGTAACCCCATGTACTCGACATCGCGGGAGTGCGGCACCACGACCCGCGCAAAGCGCTCGTGCCGTACGCGCATGGCCTGCATCGTGTCGCGGTGCAGGGTCTTGCGCGCCTGCACCATCGTGAAGAAGGGGCGCAGCCGTTTCGGCTTCCAGCCCTTGTCGGCAAAAAACGTGACCAGCTGCTCGTAGGCCCGCTCGGCCAGGGTGGTCGGAATGACCGGCGTCAGTACCCAGTCGGCCGCGGTGAAGATGTTTTCCGCCAGCGGCCCCATGGTCGGCGGGCAGTCGAGAACCAGCACGTCGTAATGGGCTTCGAGGTCTGCCAGCAAGGCGGCGAGGTGCTTGCGGGAATCATCGGCCAGCGCCGCATCAAATTTGCGGAAGCTTTTGTGGGCCGGGAGGATGTCGAGTTGGGGGTATTCGCTTTGCTGAATCAGGTCGAGCAAGTCTGTATCACTGTCAAGCAGCTTGCGGCCCGGATTCTTGGCCTTCGGACGGGCCTTGAAGTAGAACGACGACGCGCCCTGCGGGTCGAGATCCACTAGCAGGGTGGAGCGCTCGCGCGCGGCGCACCAGTACGCCAGATTGACGGCGGTCGCGGTCTTGCCGACGCCGCCCTTGGCGGAATAGCAGGCCACAATTTTCATGAGATGTCTCCGTGTTGCGGTGGCAGACCGGATGCCCTGGCATGGGCCTTAGCTGGTCATACCCTTCAGGGCCGCATGCAATTGATTCAGGGCGGGGCCGCTGAGGCTGGCTGCCGCCCGGCGCGCCAGCTTGCGGCGCTTCAGTCGACGACGGTGCATCTGCGCCACCAGCCCGGCCAATGTCAGCAGTTCATCCACCGGAGTGGCGGCACCGTCACCGAGCATGTCCTCGTATAGCGCCTGCTGGACGCAGAGATCATGGAAGCGCCCCAGTTCGTCCTGGGCGCGCCGCATGACCTTGCGCACATCGCGCCCCTTGCGTGCCGGCAGCACCGGCTGCAGCACATCGAACAGGTAACGTAGCCCCTTGAGGCGCACCCGCAGGCGATGCAGATCGTCATCATGACGACTGCCGGCCACCTGAGCTGCGCGGGACTCGACGCGGGCCATCTGCGCCATCAGCCGGCGCAAGCCAAGCGTCAGGAACGGCGCGGAGGGTTCGGCATCCAACCCTACGGCCGCAGCTTTCGCAGCGGCCAGCGCGTGTTGGCAGGCATCGCTGTACAGAAAAGTCACCAGCGCAGCATGGGCATCGGCACGGCGGCGCCGTAACTGCTCCCAGATGCTGGCGCCGCCCCCACGCAGGCGCTCGGGAAGACGTCGACTGCGCCGCTCATGGTCAGCGAGCAGCACATCGAGGTCGCGCAAGGCCGTGGTGTGCGCACCCAGCTGACGGCACAGCAGGCGCAGCGTATCGGCGTGGGCACGCGGGCCGTCGGCCAGGGCCGGACGCAAGCTGCCGAGCACCGCGCGCAGGCGGCGGACTTCGATGCGCAGGGCATGAAGATCGTCGGGGCTGTCGTCGGCGATGATCAGCGGGATCAGGCTATCCAGCCGCGACAAGGTTGCCTGGCTGAGTTTGCGCAGAACGCTGCCCGTGCTCGGTCTGCTCATCGGTGGCCGCTGCCGGCCAGCGTCATCTGATTGATCCACAGGCTGCCAACCTCGATGCCAGAGCGCGGATCGGCATCGGCGCCAATGGCCTCGATACCGCGCAGCATGTCGCCCAGATTGCCGGCGATGGTGCATTCATGAACGGGGTAGCACGGCTCGCCGTTTTCGAACCAGATACCGGTAGCACCGCGCGAATAGTCGCCCGTGGTCAGCGTCACGCCCTGGCCCATCAGCGAGGTGACCAGCAGGCCGGTGCCCGCTGCACGCATCAGGCCCTGGGTATCGAGCGTGGTGGTCGCCGGCACCTGCGTGCGCTGCGCCCCCCCGGCATTCCCGGTGGACTGCAGTCCGAGCTTGCGCGCCGCGTAGCTGCCCAGCAACCAGCCCTGCAGTACGCCATCGTCGACGAGCGCGCGCTCCTGCGTGGCGACGCCTTCGCCATCAAACATGGCGCTGCCGATGGTGCGCGGCTGGTGGGGGCGCTGCAGAATTTGCACGCCGGCCGGCAGGATGCGCTCGCCCAGCGCGTCGAGCAGGAAGCTGGCGCGCTGGTAAATCGGCCGCCCGCTGATCGCACCGAGCAGGCTGCCGATCAGCCCGCGCGCCAGTTCGGGGGGGAAGATGACCGGGCAGTCCACCGTGGCGGGCTGGCGGGGGTTCAGCCCCCGGCGCACGCGGGCGATGGCGGTGTCGGCGATGTGCCCGGCCTCGCCGAAGACGGCGTCCTGAAGATCGTGGGCGTACCAGTAGTCGCGGCGCTTGCCCTGCGCGTCCTCGCCGATCAGGGTCAGGCTCAGGCCATAGTCGCTACCGGTGCGTTGGCCGTGGAAGCCGAGGCTATTGCGCAACAGGCTGATCTGCCGGGATGCGCTCACCTGGACGCCATCGCTGGCCTGGATCTGCGCATCGGCCATCCCCCGCGCTTCGCAGTCGCGGGCCAGGTCTATCAGCGACTCGAGGGTGCGTGACGTGGGATGGTCGAGATCCAGG
Source organism: Oceanococcaceae bacterium (assembly GCA_039768115.1). GTDB lineage: Bacteria > Pseudomonadota > Gammaproteobacteria > Nevskiales > Oceanococcaceae > MS8. Next base: position 11,881 of record JBDNBC010000202.1, on the reverse strand, counting down.
TCCGGCATGTGGGTGGCCAGCAATTCCGCATCGGGCAGGCCATTGGCGGGGTCATCCTGGGTATGGCGGGCGATCGCACAGGCCGCAGCCACCACTTCGCGAATGGCGTCGGGGCGAAAATCCGCAGTGGCTGCATGGCCCTTGCGCTGACCGAAGTACACGGTGATGCCGAGGTCCCGGTCGCGCTGGAACTCTACCGATTCGACGTCGCCGGTTCGTAACGCCACATCAATGCCGGTATGCGCCGACGCGGCGACGGCGAAGGCACTGGCGCCATGGGCGCGCGCCGTGTCGTCGGCCAGTTGAATGGCGGCCTCGAGCTGGCTGAGGGCGGGCAGGCTGAGGTCCAGAGCGACGGGGCCGGGCGTGGGGAGACTCATGCGGAAAGGTGGTCCTTGAGGGCGGGGCCGATACGTTGGGGCAGGCCGCCGAAGCTGCCATTGCTCATCAATACGATGACATCGCCGGATTGCGCTTCGGTGATGACGCCGTCGAGTACGGCATCGATGGTGTGGTGTACGCGCAGCCGGGGGCCTAGCGGCCCGAGAACGGCGGCGGCATCGAAGGGCAGGTCCGGCGGTTGGTACAGGTGCACGCATGCGGCTGAATCGAGCGCCGCGGCCAGCTGCGGCGCATGGGCTCCGGCGCGCATGCTGTTGCTGCGCAGCTCGAGCACGGCCTGCAGGCGACCGCCGGCGCCCGGATCCAGCGCCACGAGGGTTTCGCGGATGGCGGTGGGATGGTGGGCGAAATCATCGTAGACACGGATGCCACCAAACTCCGTCAGCAGAGTTTGCCGGCGCGCCACACCAGCGAACCGCGGCAGGGCCTCGACCGCTTGCGCGGCGGGCACGCCGGCATGGCGGGCGGCGAGGACGGCCATCAGGGCGTTATGCGCGTTGTGTTTGCCGCGAAGTGGCCACGACACCGGCCAGTGCGCATCGCCGATGTGCACAGTGAAGGCCGACCAGTCCGCGGCGTCTGCGACGACGCGCGCCTGCGCTCCGCCGACGGCCAGTGTGGGCGTCCAGCACCCCCGCTCAAGGACGCGCTGCAAGGCCGCGTCCTGCGCCGGGTGCAGGATCAGTCCGTTACCAGGGATGGTACGCACCAGGTGATGAAACTGGGTTTCGATGGCGGCGAGGTCGGCAAAGATGTCGGCATGGTCGAATTCGAGATTGTTCAGCACCGCGGTGCGCGGGCGGTAGTGCACGAATTTCGAGCGCTTGTCGCAGAAGGCGGTGTCGTACTCGTCGGCCTCGATCACGAAGAACGGGGCCTGGCCGCAGCGCGCGGACTGGCCGAAATTGCCGGGTACTCCACCAATCAGGAAGCCGGGAGCCAGGCCGGCATCCTCGAGGATGTGCGCCAGCAGGCTGGCCGTCGTGGTTTTGCCGTGAGTGCCGGCCACGGCGAGCACCCAGCGGTCGTGCAGCAGGTGTTCCGCCAGCCATTGCGGCCCGGAGACGTAGGGCAGGCCGCGGTCGAGCACGTATTCCAGGACGGGGTTGCCGCGACTGACGGCATTGCCCACGATCACCAGGTCGGGTGGGTCGGTTTCCAGCGGCGCGGCGTCATAGCCGCTGTGCACCCCGATCCCCAGCGCTTCAAGCTGCGTACTCATCGGCGGCCAGGCGGCGCGATCCTGGCCGCTCACCTGACATCCCTGCTCCCGGGCCAGCGCGGCAATCCCGCCCATGAAGGTGCCGCAAATCCCGAGAATATGGACGTGCACGATCTTAGCGTCCCATCGGAATGGCCAGCAGGCTGACGGCAGCAATCAGCGCCAGTTCGTAGCCCAGCGCAATCAGCATGCCCATCCCGAGGCCGGTATCCAGGGCGTGACGAAAGATGTGGCCGGCCAGGACCAGCCCCCAGACCGACAGCGCCAGCCAGGCGTAGGCCGCGAGGCTGGGGACTTCCAGCGCCTGCAGATCACGCCCTTCGGCAATCTGCAACAGCAGCGGTGTCAGGGCTGTGAGTGGCCCGAGCATCAGCACACCGATGACGGTGCCGGTCATCAGCAGTGCCGTCAGGGTCTGGGTGAAGCGCTCCGGCTTGTTGCGCGACTGCAGTACCAGCCGCACGTAAACCCACAGCACGCCCAGGCTGAGCGCCGCCTGGGCCAGCGCGGCCAGCGCCGGGTTGACCAGCAGCAGTCGCGCCACCGTGCTCAGCACATAAGCCAGCGCCGCCCATTGCAGGGCCAGCGGCGTGGCGGGCAGATCCTGAGGGCCGGCGCGCAGCAGGAGCAGCGACGGGAGTACGTGAGCGAGTTGAGCAAGCATCGGCAACAATGACGTCCTTTGGGCGATTGCGGCCCGCAAAGGAGCGGCAGAATTAACGCGAAGTATCTCACCACCGCGGCGGAAGTTCAGGGCTTTGTTGCGCGCGCCGCACAGGCACCCTGGGTGGGCCTGGATACCGAGTTCGTGCGCGAGCGCACCTACAACCCGCAACTGTGCCTGCTGCAGATGTCGACAGTCGACGAGCTGGTACTGGTCGACGTACTGGCGCTCGATGACTTGGCGATCCTCCGCCCGCTATTGGAGCAAGGGCCCGTCAAGCTGGTGCACTCCCCCGGGCAGGATTTCGAGGCCCTGGCGACGCGCGGCTGCGCCCGGCTCAATCCGCTGTTCTGCACCCAGGCTGCGCATGCCCTGTTGGGTGGGCCGCCGCAGATCGGCTATGCCGGTCTGGTGCAGGAACGCCTGGGTATTGCGCTGGCCAAGGATCAGACGCGGACCGACTGGTCGCGGCGGCCCCTGAGTGCGGCGCAGATGGGCTACGCGGCCGATGACGTCCGCCACCTCGGCGAGTTGTATCGCCAGTTGACCGACGCGTTGGCGGCCGCCGGGCGCACGGAATGGATGCGTGAAGAGATGGAGGTTCTGGAGCAGGCCTGGGCCTTGCCCGACCCGCTAGTGCTGGCGCTGCGCGCGCGCGGGCTGGAGCGCCTTGAGCCGGTCGAGCAATGTCGTTTCATTGCACTGAGCCAATGGCGTGAGCAACGCGCGCGCGACAGCGACAAGCCCCGCTCGTGGATCGCCAAGGATGGATTTCTGCAGGCTCTGGCGCGGCGTCCACCGGCGGATCTGGACGCGCTGGCGCAATTCGCCGACTGCACGCCGGGATTGTTGCGAAATCAGGGAGAGACGTTGTTGCGCGTACTGCGCGAGGCCGAAGCGGCTTGCCCGGAGTTGCCGGCGCCGCTATCCCGCGATGCCATTAAATCCGTACAGAAGCGGATACAGGCTGTGGCCGAGCGGCTGGCCATCGACCCGGCCGTACTGGCAGTGCGTGCCGACTGCGAGGAATGGCTGCGCAGTAGCGGCGGTCGCCTTGCCCGCGGCTGGCGAGCCGAGGTTCTGGGGCAGGCGCTGGTCGCTGATGGGGCCGGGGTGACGCCGACGCCCTGAGGCGCGCTCAGGACCGGGGCGTGATGCCGGCGATCAGGTCCTCAAAGTGTGCAGGCGTCATCGGCCGATGCAGCGCAAAGCCCTGGCCGTGGGGGCTGCCCTCTTGGCGAGCGAAATGCTCCTGCTGCGGGGTTTCGATGCCCTCGACCACGCAGTCAAGGCCGAGGTCGACTGTCAGCCGGATCATGGCGCGGGCGATGGTAGCGGCGCGCGGGTTGTCGTGGACCGAGGCGATAAACTGCCGGTCGAGCTTGACCCGGTCCACCGGCAGCCTCTCGAGCCAGGCCAGCGATGAATAGCCGCTGCCAAAATCGTCGACAGCAATGTGAATGCCAGAGTCGCGGACCTGCTGCAGGCGGCGGGCCGTATCTTCGAGGTTACGGATCAGGCACTGCTCGGTGATCTCAAGTTCCAGGCGCTCGCTGGGAATATCGTGCTCGCTGAGCAGGCGCGGCAGGTTCTCCAGCCATCCGCGGCGCGCCAGTGTGGCGGCCGAGACATTGACCCCCAGGCGAAACCCCGGTGGCAGGCGCGGATGACGGGCAAGCCAGTACACCGCTTGCCGCATGACCTCGTCATCTAACCCGTGAATCAGGCCGGTGTTTTCGGCCACGGGCAGGAAGCGACCGTTGGCGATGAAGCCGCCCTTGCCGTCGGGCCAGCGGATCAGGCTCTCCGCGCCGCTGATGGTATTGCGCGCCAGGTCCACCTGCGGCTGCAGATACAGTTCCAGGGTTTGCGTATTCAGCGCGTGCTGCAGACGACGCTCGAGCCGGTGCTCGTCATGTGCGGCCTGACCGAGATCGGCGGCATAGGCGACCGTCGTGTTGGGCCCGATGGCCTTGGCGGCGCGCAGGGCTACCAGCCCCAGGGCAATGGCTGTCTCTGCGTCGGCGGCATCATCGGGAATCAGCACCGAGCCGACACAGGTGGTGGCGATCATCTTCTGCACCGGCTGCGCCAGCGTGCGGCGCAGCGAGTGGGCCAGCGTGTTGATCTTGTGCCGGGCGCTGACCGCGTCGATCGCGCCCAGTGGCAGCAGCATCAGGAAATTGTCGCTGTCGGTGCGGGCCACGATGTCGTCCTGGCCACAGGCCGACTGCAATCGGCGGGCGGCCTGGGCGACGACAGCGTCGGCCTTGGTCGGGCCGGCACTGTGGTTGATCAGCCCGAGGCGATCCAGGTTGAAATGCAGCAGGGCCAGTCTCGACTCCCCGCGATGGGCCAGATGATGCTCCAGCTTCTGGCGGAACTGACGTCGATTGGGCAAACCGGTTTGCGGGTCGTTCAGGGCCAGATAGTCGGCGCGAGACAGCGCGGCGTCCCGGGCACGGATCTGCTGTTCCAGCTCTCGTGTTCGCTCGGCTATCCGCTGCTGCAGCGTCCGCGACAGGCTGGCCAGGGTCAGGTGATTGCGTATGCGGGCCCGCAGTAGGGGGGGGCTCACCGGCTTGGTCAGGTAGTCCACGGCGCCCAGGTCGAAGCCCAGTACTTCATCCGTTACCTCGTTGCGGGCGGTCAGAAAGATGACCGGTATGCGCGACGTCCTTGGGTGACTCTTGAGCTTGCGGCACACTTCATAGCCGTCCATCCCCGGCATCATGATGTCCAGCAGGATCAGGTCCGGCACCGGTGAGCCGCTGGCCAGGTCCAGGCCGCGCTGGCCATCACGGGCGACCTGCAGGCGGTAGTCGTTGCCCAGAATGTCGACGAGCAGGCCGAGGTTTTCCGGCATGTCGTCGATGGCCAGGATGGTCTGTCGGGTATCGGCCAGCATGCTCATGGAACCGGGTGTCCGGTGCTGCTCAGCAGAGCATCCAGACGTGCCAGTGCGGCTTCGAAATCGAAGGCGTTCAGGGCGTCCTGAATGCGCTGCAGCGGGGCAGGAAGCGATTCGCCGTGGTGCTGCGGTAGGTGGGTCCGGGCCGCCGCATCACCGCGGGTGATCATCTCCCGTAGAGCGCTCAGCAATGGCGCATCCAGCGGAGCTGATGGCGCACTGCCCAGCGTCGCGAGCGCGGGTCGCGATGCGGCGGCCGAAGAGGTGGCGGTTAGTACCGACTGGCTGCGTGCGAAGGGCAGGGTCAGACAGAACTGGCTGCCGCGCCCCGGGGTCGAGCGCGCGCTGATAGCACCGCCCATCAGTTCGGCAAGCTGGCGCGCAATCGTCAGGCCCAGGCCCGTGCCACCATGGGTGCGACTGATGCTGGCATCGGCCTGGGTGAAGGGCTCGAACAGCAGGTTCAGGCGGTCGGCGGAAATGCCCGGGCCGGTGTCATGCACGCAGAACTGAATCCAGTGCGCCGCTTGCGAGCCTGCAGCGCGCCGGCGGGTGGGTGTGGAGGCATGGGCGTGCACGCGGGCCCGGGCATCGTCTTCGGTGAGCCACTGCACATGCAGTCGCACCTCGCCGGTGGCCGTGAACTTGACCGCATTGCTGAGCAGGTTGCCGAGAATCTGTTGCAGCCGCAGGGCATCACCGCGCAACTGCGCCGGACAGCCGGCATCAATGACGGTCTGCAGGGCCAGTCCGCGGGCCTGGGCCGTGTCTTCATGCAGATCCCGCAGATGGCCGATCACGTCGGCGAGCACGAAATCCTCGATCGCGAGCCGCATGCGTCCGGCATCCAGCTTGGAGGTGTCCAGCACATCATTGAGCAGGCGCAACAACTGCTGGCCAGAATCATGGATGCGCGTAAAGCGCCGCCGCTGCTCGGCATCCTTGGTGTCGTCACGGGCGATATCCGCGATGCCGATGATGGCGTTCAACGGCGTGCGCACTTCGTGGCTGATATTGGCCAGGAAGCTGGTCTTGGCCTCGCTGGCCGCCTGGGCCCGGCGCAGGGCATCTTCGGTGGACGCGCGCAGCTGCTGCAATTCGTCGATATCCATGCAGAAGCCGTTCCAGACAAAACTGCCGTTGTCTTCCCGACGGACTTTGGCCAGCACCTGGGTCCAGCGGTATTCGCCATCCGGGCGCAGGGTGCGTTGCGAAATGTCGATATCCGCGCCGGTTTCGATCGATTTCTGGTACGCAGCATAGGTATTCGCCCGGTCCTCGCTGTGCAGGCAGCGAGCCGCCTTCTCGGGCTGGGCGCGGATCGCTTCGGCCCCCAGCGCGTAGAGGCGGTCGAAGCCCGCCGAGGCGTAAATCAGCATTGGCCAGCGCGCCTGGGGGTGCCAGCGCGCAGACCAGATTGCCCCGGGCGCCAGATCGCCCACCTGACGAATGCGCAACTCGGTATCGCGGGCGCGGCGCTCGGCATCCTCGCGGGCGCGAATGTCCGACTGGATGGCCTCGGCCATCCAGTTCAGCGTGGCGCCAAGTTCGCGCGTTTCCTGCACGCCACGCGGTTGCACACGTTCGTCGTACTTGCCGCCGCCAATGCGCACGGCCGCGGTGAGGGCATCGCGCAGCGGGCGCACCATCAGCCACTGAAACAGCGCCAGCGTGAGCAGGGTGATGAGCGCGAACAGGCCGAACCCGAATTGATCGGCGTAGCGCATGCGGTTCATTTGCTGGCGCAGGCTCTGGCCGCGATCACGCAGGCGCTGCATAGCACGATATTCGAGCTCTTCGAGCAGGGCCCCGTTGCGCCAGTTGGCCAGTTCCTGGTCGGGCGAGGTCAGGGCGCGCAGCTGCAGGGCTGATGTGGCGTCGCGGTCCGTGCCGTCGGCGGCGACGCTGCCGAGGATGATCGATTGCTGCTCCGACCAGTCATGCGCCTGCGCGAGGATCTCGGCCAGCCGATCCAGCTCGTCGGGGTGCAATTGCGCCTCGCTCAGCGCGTCGATCCAGTCACGCAGGACATCGTCATCGAGGTTAGGTGTGGCGCTGTTGGCCGGGACTGTGGGCCCGGTCAGGCGCTGGAACCGGTGCAGGGTCTCGCGCAGCGCCCGATGTTCTTCGATATAGATGGAATCGCCGGTGGAGGCGGCCAGGCGCGCCAGACGTTGCATCTGATCAGCGCGATCCTCGATGGCAAACAGCACCCGTGACACGCCCAGGCGGCGTTGATCAAGGGCGAAATAGTCCGCGCGCAGATCGTTGTGCTCCTGGTAGAGCCAGACCATGGTCAGCAGGGTGCCGCCCAGCAGCGCCAGAGTGCCGATCAGCAATACCTGGATTGGCAGTGCCCGGGTCACGCGAATTCCCCCCAAGAACAGCGTACGAAGCCGGCACTTTAGCAGCCGCGCTGGCCAAATCTCCGTCGGGCGTTTGCCGCGCGCCGGGGCGCCGGCTCAGTTTTCGCTGTCGAGAAACCGCTCCGCGTCCAGCGCCGCCATGCAACCGGTGCCGGCGGAGGTGATGGCCTGCCGGTAGATGTGGTCGCTGACATCCCCGGCGGCGAAAACGCCGGGCACGGAGGTCGCCGTGGCGTTGCCGTCGGTGCCGCTGTGTACCTTGATGTAGCCGTTGGCGATGTCGAGCTGACCTTCGAAAATTCCGGTGTTGGGTGTGTGGCCGATGGCGATGAACACGCCGTGCACGGCAACGTCCGTGGCCGGCTCGCCTTGCGTGCTGGCCAGGCGGGCGCCGGTCACTCCGGTGTCATCGCCCAGCACTTCCTCCAGGGTGCGGTTGAGGTGCAGGGTGATCTTGCCTTCCTCGACCTTCTTCATCAGTTTGTCGATGAGGATTTTCTCGGCGCGAAAGGTTTCGCGGCGGTGAACCATGTCCACATGCGAGGCAATATTGGCCAGATACAGGGCTTCCTCGACAGCCGTGTTGCCGCCGCCGATGACCGCCACCGGCTTGTTGCGGTAAAAGAATCCGTCGCAGGTCGCGCAGGCCGACACGCCTTTGCCCATGAATTGTTCTTCGGACGGCAGGCCCAGATAGCGAGCCGACGCTCCGGTAGCAATGATCAGCGCGTCGCAGGTGTATTCAGCGTTGTCACCGCTGAGCCGAAACGGGCGCTGCGAGAGCTCGGTGGCGTTGATGTGATCGAACACGATTTGCGTATCGAAGCGTTCGGCGTGTTGCTGCATCCGCACCATCAGGTCGGGCCCGGTCAGCCCCTCCGGGTCGCCCGGCCAGTTGTCGACCTCCGTTGTCGTGGTCAGTTGTCCGCCCTGCTGCAGGCCGGTGATCAGCACCGGATTCAGGTTGGCGCGGGCGGCGTAGACCGCGGCGGCATAGCCGGCCGGGCCGGAGCCGAGAATGATCAGGCGATGGTGTTGGCTGCTCATGATGCACTGCGTTAATTCGTGCGCAGTAGGTTAGGGCGAGATGGGCAGAAGACAAGAGCCGGTCGCCGATATCGTTCATTGCCAGGGGCTATGAACAGAGCTTGGCTTACACTTCAGTGCCCCATTCCCCTGTTTCGGTCCATGTCCATATTCCGAGCTTTGTGGCGCCTGCTGTCCGGCCTGGCCGCGGTGGTGCGCACTCTCGCCATTCTGGTTTTTGCGCTGGTGTTCGTGGTTAGCCTGGTGGTGATCTTTCGTGGCACCCCGGCAGTGCAAGTCGAAGACAACGTCGCCCTGGTCGTCGCGCCGTCGGGAGTGATCGTCGAATACGACGACAGCGATCCGCGTCAGCAGCTGATGGATGAACTGATGGGCGAGCCGCGTGCGGTGATGCCCATCGGCGACATGCTCGACGCCATCGATGCGGCGGCCGAGGATGCGCGCATCGGTCTGCTGTTCCTGAAACTCGACGAAGGGTTTTCTGCCGGTCAGGCGCAGCTTGACGAGCTCGGTCACAGCATTCAGCGCTTCCGGGACAGCGGCAAGCCGGTGTTTGCCTGGGCGCCCTGGCTGGGGCAGTCGCAGTATTTCCTCGCCTCCCACGCCGACAAGATTTTCATCGACCCGATGGGAGCCGTCTTTCTGAGCGGCTTCGAGGTGGACCAGTTGTATTTTGCCGAGGCGCTGGAGTCGCTGGGTGTGGACGTGCATGTGTTTCGTGCTGGCGAATACAAATCGGCAGTGGAGCCCTTCGTACGCTCGGATATGTCCGACGACGCACGGAGCAACGCGCAGCGCTGGCTGAGCAGTTTGTGGGGTCACTGGACCGGCCGCGTCGGGGAGCTGCGCGCCATGCCGGCTGCCGACCTGCAGAGCTACGCCGATGACCTGGTCAGCCGCTTGCGCGCGACCGGCGGAGACCTGGCGCAGGTGGCCGTAGAGTCATCGCTGGTGGGCGCGGCGCTGCCCCTGAGCGCCGTGCGGACCGAGGCTGCGGCCATCGTCGGGCGCGACCCGGATCACGGAAGTTTCCGGCAGATCTGGCAGGGGGAGTATCTGCGGGCACTGGATCAGCGCCGCGTTCCGGAGAAGACGCCGGCGGTGCCGATGAGTACGCCCAAGGATTCGCAGGCGCGTTATCTCGCCCTGGTGCACGTCCAGGGCGCCATCGTCGATGGCGAGGGCGCGCCGGGGCAGGCCGGGGGCACGTTAATCCGTGGGCTGATTGAGGACGCGACGCGGGATGAGAACGTCGCCGGACTGCTGCTGCGGGTGGATTCGCCGGGTGGGAGCGTTTCGGCCAGTGAAGAGATTCGTCGTGCGGTGCAGGAATTTCAGGCGACCGGTCGCCCGGTTGTGGCCTCGATGGGGTCGGTGGCTGCGTCGGGGGGGTACTGGGTATCGATGGACGCGGACGCCATCGTCGCCGCACCCTCGACCATTACCGGCTCCATCGGCGTGTTCGGGCTGGTGCCCACCGCCGAAGAGGGTTTCGGCAAGCTTGGAATTCGCGCCGACGGCACGGGAACTACGGTCTGGGCGGGTGCGATGAACCCGGCTCGGCCACTGTCCGAGCCGGCACGCGAGGCACTGGACCTGGTTGTGCAACATGACTACCGGTTGTTTCTGCAGGCCGTCGCCGACGGCCGCGACATGGCGCTGAACGCGGTGGAGTCCGTCGCGTCTGGTCAGGTCTGGACGGGCATTCAGGCGCAGGAGTTCGGTCTGGTTGATTCCCTGGGTGATTTCGCCACCGCGGCAGAGCGTCTGGCGGAACTGGCGGAAGTGCCGGCCGATACACCGCTGGAGCTGTTCGCGCCGATGCCGGATTTCCGCACGTTCCTGCTCCAGCGTCTGTTGTCGCAGGTCAGCGCCACCATGGCCACGGGCTACGCCGATGGGGTTGGTGCGATGAGCGGGTTGGACATCTGGCGCGCGCCGACGGCCATGCTGGCGGCCCCGCTGCTGCAGGGCGCCCGGCGCTATGCCGAGCCGGTGCTCGGCCTGCTCAGTACACCCAACCGGCGCGGCACGGTCGCGCATTGTCTATGCGACCTGCGCCACGGCGGCACGCCATAGCTATCGCCATGAGTGCCGCGGTCTGCGCGGCCAGGCGCGCGTCGTCGCACCGATGCCGGCTCGGTGCGCTGCTGGCCGCGGGCCTGCTGGCCTCGTGTGCCGGTACCGGCGTTGCGCCGGTCGTGGACCCCGCACCGGCTGTCTGCGCCACTCCGCCGGCGCTTTCCGCGCGGGGCAGCGCCCGGCCCATTCCTGGCTTCCCCGGCTTGGCTACCCAGCGCTTTCTGGGTGATGTGCTTGCGGACTCCGCGAACTGGGAAGTCGCGCAATGGCAGGCCTGGCTCGCCCGCGCTCGCGCCCTGGCGCTCGCTGATGGCACCTCGCAGGCGGGCATGCCGGTAGACGATGCCTGCGTGCGGTTCTGGCTGGCGCAGAACAGCCCGCGGCAACGCCGGCTGCTGCGCGCTGGCGCCATGGTGGAGTCTGAGTACAGCACGGCTCAGCGTGCGCTGGGTGCGTATCCGCTGACCGCCATCGGGTTGCGTATGGGCATTTCGTTGTATCAGCGCGACACGCTCAGGCAGTGGCGCGAGGCGGCACAGCGCGATGACCCCGCATCAGGGCTGCGCGGAGATCTGCAGCGCTTCGTTATTGCGGACGCCCCGGCGGGCACTGCTCCCAATATCACCGCGGCGCAACTGGCCGCCGCACCGCGCGATGCGCTCGGCATTCCGGTCATATCGGCGCCACTGGCGGCGCAACTGGCCGCCGCGTTCGCGCCACAGTGGGCGATGGCGGTGGCCGGCACGGCTGACCGGCCCGGTCGTCCGCGATTGACGCCGCAACTGGGGGTGGACAGTTCGCGGCCCATACTGAGCTGGCGGGTGGATTTCACCCGGGTCCATGATCAGATCCTGCCGCAAATCTCCTGGGTGCTCTGGTTCGATGGACGACCGCCTCAGGGTGCGCTGGATTCCTATGCCGGAGCCCTCGACGGCGTGGTTTGGCGCACCACGTTTGCCGCGGATGGCTGGCCGCGGATTCACGACACGATCCATGCCTGCGGCTGCTATCACATGGTGTTTCCGGTGCGCCATGCGCCGCTGGCGGTGGCCGAAGGTCTGTACGAAGAGCGCCGCCTGCAGCCCGGCGGGCGGGTGGGCGCCGCAGCGCTGGCCCTGCTGATCGACAGCACCACCCATTACGTTCGGGCGGTCGTGCCGGCCGACGCGGCTCAGGACTACCCTGCC
>JBDNBC010000201.1:0-3815 GCA_039768115.1 Oceanococcaceae bacterium | reverse complement strand
GGCGCGCGCGGCAATCGCGAGATTGAGGAGATGGTCAATGCCGGCGTCTCGGGCGCACTGCAGCAATATGACCGGCTGGTCGCACCACGCACCGTGGCGCGTGTCAGCCAGGACCCACGGCGGAGCGGATAGAATGTTTCCCCGATGTGATGAACCGCCACTTCATTGCCTTTCGCTGCGCTCAAACGCGAAGTGCGATACCTCTTTACCCTTGATCGCGTGGAAACACTAAAATGGTGCTGGCATACCCTTTAACCCATGCGCAGTTTCTCGGCGCACTGCGCGTCGAAGAGGTGACGTTCCGGCTATCGCACCCGCAAGAGCATACGCGGCTGGGCGATGGCACGGTGATCAGTGCAAGCCTCGGGGCCTCGCTCTGGACCGGCACGATCCGGCTGTCGCAGGCCAACCACCCGCGCCATGCGCAGATGGAGGCGCTGCTTGCGCTGATGGACCAGCCGAGGGCCACGTTTCTGTGCCATGATCAGCGGCAGATCGGCCCGGCGAGTGATCCAAGCGGCAGTATTCTTGGCAGCCGGACCGTCACGATCCATTCGGTTGCAAGTAGTCTGCGCGAATTGCGCATCAGCGGTCTGCCAAGCGGGTATGTGCTGTTATCTGGCGACATGCTGGCCTTCCAATATGGGAGCAATCCTGTCCGTCATGCCCTTCACCGCATCGCTGTGGGCGGTTCTGCCTCAAGCACGGGACTGACACCTAAGTTGGAGGTGGTGCCGAACCTGCGCGAGGGCGCTGTTGCGGGGCTTACGGTTTCACTTGTGCGTCCCGCCTGCAAGGCGCGGCTTTTGCCAGAGCCGACCTATGGCTCAGGGCGGCAAGGGCTGAGCCGTGGGGCAAGTTTCGATTTTATTCAAACCTTACGGTAATCCTCATGCGTATCCTCAACCCAACTTCATCGGCGTATCTCGCCGCCCGCTCTGGCGTGGCCAGCCGCCACATGATCCATGTGCTGGCCCGCAACCGGGAGACCGGTGCCACTGAGGCGCTCGGCTTGTGGCAAGGCGATGATCACCTGACCATTGCGATTGGCGGTGCAAACCTGACCTATTACGGTGCGGGTGGTCTGATAGGCGTGGAACCGATCCGCGCCGGCATCGGGCTTGAAGTGCGCATGCTGCAGGTCGCTCTCAGCCCACTGACGCCCGAAGTGGCACAGCTCCTGCGCGGCTATGATGCGCGGCTTGCCCCGGTGGAGGTCCACCGCGGGCTGCTGTCGCTCGAGACCGGTCAGCTGATATCTGAGCCCATCCGGGTGTTTCGCGGCTGGGTCGATGAGGTCAAAATCCGCACCGGCGAAGTGGGCGGGACTGGCGCAGTCAGCGGGACTGGCGAGGCCACGGTCACATTGGCCAGCGCCGCGCGCGGTCTGACCCGCGCACTGACGCTCACACGATCAGACGCGGAGATGCGCCGCCGCAATGCTGGTGACCGGTTCCGCGATTATGCCGACATTGCTGGCGAGGTTGGCGTCTGGTGGGGCGAGAAGCGGGAGCGTGCTTGATGGACCGGCTATCCATGCTGATCGACTACGCCGCCGAGGCCAGTCAGCGCCCTTTTCGCCCTGGGCGCCACGACTGCGCGCTCTTTGCCGCCGGGTGGGTCAAGCGCGTGACCGGCCAAGATTTCGCCCGCGGCTGGCGCAGCACCTACCGCAGCCTCAAGCGCGGCCAACAGTTGCTCGCAGAGGCCGGGTTCGCAGACCATGTCGCATTTGCGGCCACCCACCTGTCCGAGATTTCGCCCGCTCTTGCGCAGGTCGGCGACCTCGCCGTGCTCGACGATCAGGCCTTCGGCATCGTCGCCGGCGAGATGATCTATTGCCTGCGCCCCGAGGGCCTTGGCCTTGTCCCGCGCGGCCAGATGCGCCGCGCTTTTGGCATCGGGAGAGACTGATGCCCCCTGTTGGAGCAGCCATCGCTGCCGTCGGTGTGGCAATCAGCGGGACCGTTGCCGCCGTCTCGGCTTATGCGGCGAGCTCCTTTATTGCCTCGATGATCGTGAACACGGCCATCTCGGTGGGGATTTCGTTGATCGCGCGGGCGCTCACGCCCAAACCCAAGATCAAGCAAAGTGGCATCCAGACCTCCGTCACCACCACCGGGGGTACCGCACCGCAGGGATTTGTTCTGGGGCGCACCGCCACAGCCGGGCATCATGTCTGCCCGCCGATGAGCCATAGTGATGGCGACACCCCGAACGGGTTTCTCACGTATGTCATCGAGCTCAGCGATCTGCCCGGCGTTGGACTGAGCCGCGTGATCCTGAACGACGGCTATTCGGACTTGGGGACGTCAGCGCATGCAGATTATGGATACCCACTTCTCGGGCAGCGCATCAGCGGCACGGATCATGCCTGGATCAAGTTCTATGATGGCACCCAGACGGCAGCCGATCCGATGCTGGTTGCAAAATATGTAAGCTACCCAGACCGGCCCTGGTCGTCGAGCTTTGTCGGCCATGGCACCGCCTATGCGATCCTGACGTTTCGCTACAACCGGGAGGTCTTTAACAATCTGCCAACCGTGCGTTTCGAGCTCGACGGCATCCCGCTCTATGATCCGCGCTTTGACAGCAACGTTGGCGGCACAGGCAGCCAACGCTGGTCCGACCCCACCACATGGACCCGCTCCGCCAATCCGGCCGTGATGATTTACAACATCCTGCGCGGCATACGCTTGCCAACAGGCGAGATCTGGGGTGGCGATGTGCCCGCCGACGATCTGCCGCCGGATAACTGGTTTGCCGCGATGAACGTCTGTGATGCGCCGATCGGATCAAGGCCGAGCTTTGCGGCAGGCCTCGAGATCAAACTCGACATGGACCCGGCGGAAGTCATCGACGAGCTGGCCAAGACCTGCCTGGGTCAGGTCAGCGAGATGGGTGGGGTGTTTCGGATGCGTGTGGGCGCACCCGCGGCCCCGGTGCAGTTCATCAGCGACGAGGACATCGTGATTACAGCACCGCAGGAGCTGGACCCTTTTCCGGGGCTCGCCGCCAGCGCCAATGCAATCTCCTCCGAGTACCCCGAACCTGCAAGTCTCTGGACATCGCGCGCCGCACCGCAACTGCTCAACGCAGACTGGGAGGCCGAAGATGGCGGTCGGCGTCTGGCGACCAGTATCAACTTTCCGGCCTGTTCTGATCTCAGCCAGGTCGCCCAACTGATGAGTGCCTATATCAAGGACGCGCGGCGGTTTCGGACACACCGGCTGGTGCTGCCGCCCGAGGCCTTCCTGCTGGAACCCCTCGATACGATCGCTTGGACCTCTGTCCGCAACGGCTACACGAACAAGATCTTCGAGGTGGTCGAGATCACCGACCAGCCCGGCACAATCAACCAAGACCTCGTGTTGCGCGAACGTGATCCCGGCGATTACGGCTGGTCCTCATCTGATGATCTACCTGCCGTCGTTCCGGCCACCGGGCTGCCCTATCGCCCGCCCCAGATCATTGCGGGCTGGTCGGTCTCTACCAGCACCCTCAAAGACGCGCTGGGCCTTGACCGCCGGCCAGCTATCACGCTCAGCTGGACCGGCAGTGCTGCACTCGATGCGCTCTTTGTCCGCTACGAGATCCGCCTCAAAGCCACCGCCCAGGTCGTGGCCGCAGGGCTTGCAGATCGCGCGGCTGGATCCGTCCTGGTCTCAGACGGATTATTGCCCGAAGCTGAGTATGAGGTACGCGGCCGCTATGTCCTTGACCGGCCGACTGAATGGTCCAGCTGGCTTTCGGTCACCACCCCGGGGATTTATCTCAACGGCGCCGATCTACGTGGTGGGCTAAAGGGCCTGATG
>JBDNBC010000200.1:0-4574 GCA_039768115.1 Oceanococcaceae bacterium | reverse complement strand
GTGCGGCACAGTCGCAACTGGTTGCTGCTGAACTGTCGGCTGCAGGCGGCAGAACAAGGAGACCCGCCGGGGGGCGGCTAATCGCGGAAGCGGCGTGTCAGGTCGCCGTAGGCGTCGATGCGACGGTCACGCAGGAAGGGCCACATGCGCCGGACGTGCTCACTGCGCGCGCGATCAATGGTGGTGACCAGCAGGCAGTCACTGTCGGTGCCAGCCTGCGCCAGCATCTCGCCCTGCGGGCCGCAGACGAAAGATGTGCCCCAGAACTGCGCGCCGGGGCCACCCGCCGGGTCGGGCTCGTGGCCGTGGCGGTTGCAGGCCAGCACGGGCACGCCGTTGGCGACGGCGTGGCCGCGCTGAACGGTGATCCAGGCGTCGCGCTGCCGCTGCTGTTCTGCTGCGGAGTCGCTCGGGTCCCAGCCGATTGCGGTCGGGTAGATAAGCATTTCGGCGCCGGCGAGAGCCATCAGGCGGGCGGCTTCGGGATACCACTGATCCCAGCACACCAGCACGCCCAACCTTCCAACGGCCGTGTCGATGGGATGGAAGCCGAGGTCGCCGGGGGTGAAGTAGAACTTCTCGTAATAGCCCGGATCGTCAGGGATGTGCATCTTGCGATAGCAGCCGGCCAGGCGGCCGTCGGCATCAAGAACCACGGCGGTGTTGTGCGACAGGCCGGGCGCGCGCCGTTCGAACAGGGACGCGACAACGACGCAGCCCGTGGCCTGCGCGGCCGTGGACAGCGCTGCCGTGCTCGGGCCGGGAATCGGCTCGGCCCGGTCATGCTGGTCCGGATTCTCGGTCTGGCAGAAGTAGTACCCGTTGTGCAGTTCTTCCAGCACGACGAGACCCGCGCCTTGCGCTGCCGCGGCATGAATGGCTTCGACATTGGCCTGCAGGTTGTGCTGCGCATCATCAGAACAGGCCCGTTGCACCAGGGCCACGGTCAATGGTGGTCGCGCCGGGGACGTGTGCAGGGATGTGCTCACGACGCTGCGGCAGGAATGTTCATCGTCGCGCAATGCAGGCTGCCGTACTGATGCACCAGGGCCTGGCAATCGATACCGATGACGGTGGCCTGCGGGCAGGCTGCGCGCAGGGCGGCCACGGCCGCCGCATCACTCGGATCATCGTATTGCGGCACGAGGATGGCGCCGTTGAGCATCAGGAAATTGGCATAGCTGGTGGGCAGCAGGCCATCCGGCCCCTCGTGGGCGGAGACGGTATGCGGCAGCATGGTCAGGCGGTAGGGTTGCCCATCGCGTTGACGCAGCGCGCGCAGCTCGGTGGCCAGCGCGGTCAGCGCGGCATCATTGGGCAGCGCCGTGTCCTGCGAGCCCTGGTACACGATGTGATGGGGTGCCACAAAGCGCGCCAGCGTATCGATGTGGCCATCGGTGTCGTCTCCGGCCAGGTCGCCATGGTCGAGCCAGAGGAAGCGATCCACTCCCAGTGTGTCGCGCAGTATGGTTTCAATGCTGTTCGTGTCTTTGCCGGGGTTGCGTCGCGGGTCCAGCACACTACTGCGGGTGGCCAGCAGCGTCCCCTGTCCATCGCTGTCGATGCCGCCGCCCTCGAGGGTGAGATCGACCGGGCGGACCTCGCCCAGTGTGGCCAGCACCCCACGCTCCGCCAGGGTCGGGATCAGCGCGTTGTCCCGGTCGGCCGGATATTTGCCGCCCCAGCCATCAAAGGTATAGCTGCGCAGGGTGACCTGTGCGCCATCGAGCACACCGACCGGGCCGTGATCGCGCACCCAGACGTCATTGCTCGGCACCACATGCAAGCGCACCTGATGATGGATACGGCTCAGTGCGCTGCTCACCACTTCGCGCAGGTCGTCGTCATTGACCGCGATGACCAGCGGCGCGTGTATGGCTAGGGCCTCGGCCAGAGCTACATGCCCGGCATGAATGGCCGCGAAATCCCGAAAGTCGCCATCCGGTCGCGGCCAGGTCAGCATCACGGCGGCCTGCGGTTCCCATTCGGCGGGCCAGCGAAGAGAGTTGCTCATACGTGAATCGCGTTGCCGAGCCGGCTCAGCCGCGCGGGCGCAAACCGTCGGTGCGCTCGAGGCGTGGACGGTTGTCCGCCGGAACTGAGGTGATCAATTGATCATGTTCGAAGTAGAGGTTGTGCTCGGGGTAGCGCCAGCGGGTGATGGGCGGTTCCCCGACGGGGCCCTCAATGGCGAGCGGTTCGCCGCGTGCATCGCGCACCTGATCCATGCGGCTGCCGGCATTCAGGGGTTGCGCCAAGGCCGAGGCGGCGAAGGCCATCGCGGCCATCACCGAGGTGGCTCGCGTCAGCAGATGCGCAGGGCGGGGAAACAGCAGGGCGCGAAAACAGGCGGAAATGCTCGGCATCACAAGGCCCGGTGGCTCGAATGTAGGCCCGAGTATACTGCGCCGGCAATGCAGCTCCCTCTCCCCCTGCGCATTGGTTTGCGCTACACGCGTGCCAAACGGCGTAACCACTTTATCTCCTTCATTTCTGCCACTTCGATGGGCGGAATCGCGCTCGGAGTGACGGCGCTGATTACGGTCATCTCGGTAATGAACGGTTTCGAAGCGGAATTGCGCTCGCGGATCCTGAGCATGACCGCGCATCTTCAAATTCAACCCTGGGAAGGGCCGTTGAGTAACTGGCAGGACCTGGCGGCCACGGTTGCCGAGCAGCCGGAAGTCACGGCCGTGCGGCCCTTCGTTGCGGGCGAAGGCATGGTGCGCGCCGGCGGCAGCCTGTCGGGGGTGATTCTGCGCGGAATCGATCCGGCATCTGAAGCCACGACCGGCGGCCTTGCGGAACACGTCATTTCCGGGGATCTGGCGGATCTGGAGCCAGGTCGCTTTGACGTCATTATCGGCCGGCATCTGGCGGCGAGCCTGGGTGTATTGCCGGGGGACGACATCGATTTGATGATTCCGCAGGCCAACGTCGGGCCATTGGGCGTCACGCCACGCTTTCGGCGGTGCCGCATTGCCGGCCTGTTCGAAGTGGGAATGTACGAATTCGACCGCAGTCTGGTGCTGATGCACCGCGA
The DNA here is from genome assembly GCA_039768115.1 of Oceanococcaceae bacterium. Lineage (GTDB taxonomy): Bacteria > Pseudomonadota > Gammaproteobacteria > Nevskiales > Oceanococcaceae > MS8. The sequence goes on along the minus strand of JBDNBC010000200.1, from coordinate 1,531 downwards.
GGACGCGGCGCGCCTGTATCGCCTGGGCGACGCGGTACACGGCCTGAGTATCAGTATCGTCGAGCCGATGCGCGCGCCCTGGGTGGCCCGTGATGTCCGCAACCAGTTGCCGATGCCGTATTCGGTGGATGACTGGTCGCGGCAGCACCGCAATTTTTTCGCGGCCATCCAGACGGAGAAACGCGTGATGTTCATCATTCTGAGCCTGATCATCGCCGTCGCCGCGTTCAACATCGTGTCGACGCTGGTGATGGTGGTGCAGGACAAGCAGGCGGATATCGCCATCCTGCGTACGCTGGGGGCGACGCGAAGCCAGATTCTGGGCGTCTTTGTTGTGCAGGGCAGTGTGATTGGCGTCATCGGCACAGCGTTGGGCCTTGTGGGCGGCGTGCTGCTGGCGCTGAACATTGAAACGATCGTGCCGGCCATCGAGCAGATGCTGGGGCGCGACCTGTTGGCAGATGACGTGTATTACATCAGCGATCTGCCGTCGCGTCTGCATTTGAATGACGTGGTGCAGATTGGCCTGGTGTCATTGGCGCTGGGCCTGCTTTCCACGCTATACCCCGCGTGGCGGGCGTCGAAAGTCGAGCCGGCCGAGGCGCTGCGCTATGAATGACGGTGTGGATGACCCCCGCGCTGTTGCGATTGCCTGCCGTGGGCTGGGAAAACAATTCCGCGATGCCGGGCGTACGCTGGAGGTGTTGCAGGGCATCGATCTCGCGTTGCCGCGGGGTCAGTCTCTGGCCATTGTCGGGCAGTCAGGGTCGGGCAAAAGCACGCTGCTGCAGTTGCTCGGCGGGCTGGACCGGCCGACCGTCGGTGAGGTCTGGCTGATGGGCGATGAACTGGGTCGCCAGAGCGACCGGGTACGCACCCGATTGCGCAACCGCACGCTGGGTTTCGTGTATCAGTTTCATCATCTGCTGGCCGAGTTCAGTGCCGAAGAGAACGTTGCCATGACCCGGGCGCTGGGTGGTACGCCGTGGGCGCAGGCATGCCGCGAAGCCCGTGATGATCTGGCTGCGGTGGGTCTGGCTGAGCGACTGGATCACCGGCCAGCACAACTCTCGGGTGGCGAGCGCCAGCGCGTGGCCATCGCCCGCGCCCTGGCCGGGCGACCGGCCTGCGTACTGGCCGATGAGCCGACCGGTAATCTTGATCAGAAGACCGGCCAGCAGGTGTTCGACCTGTTGCTGGCACGGCAACGGGATCAGGGCACCGCATTGATTGTGGTGACCCATGACCGGGCTCTGGCCGCGCGCGCCGATCATTGCCGGGAGCTGCGCGACGGCCGGCTGCAGCCACCTGAAGGCCTGCCGGGCGCATGATTCTGGCACCGGCGTTGGCCGGTGTCGTGGCTCTGGCACTGCTGACCAGCCCGTGGCTAGCCCTGCTATGTGCTGTCGCCGCGAGTGCATCCGCGATTCTGGGTTGGCGCGTGTCCTGGTGGCCTGGCACATCGGTCATGTGGCTGGTCGCCGCGCTGGTCTTGCTGCATGCCGCCGCCGCGATGACGCAGCGGCTATCC
>JBDNBC010000199.1:0-3395 GCA_039768115.1 Oceanococcaceae bacterium | reverse complement strand
TGATTTGTAGGCTAAGAACGACTTAAGGAAAGTGAATGACTGGGAATAACTACCGATAACTAATGGTTTGGTCGGGGTGAGAGGATTTGAACCTCCGACCACCTGCACCCCATGCAGGTACGCTACCAGGCTGCGCTACACCCCGACTTACAAATTATACCGTGAAATCGCGAATCAGCGCCTCGATTTCCTTGCGAATTTCGGCAAGCTGGGCGCCGGGGCCATCCTCCGTAGCGGGGCGCTGAGCGTCGCGGGCATGCTCCTTGAGCTGCTTACGGGCACCACCAATTGTGAACCCTTCTTCATAGAGAAGGCTGCGGATCTGGCGGACGATTTCGACGTCATGGTACTTGTAGTACCGCCGGTTACCCCGCCGCTTGACCGGCTTGAGCTGAGGAAACTCCTGCTCCCAGTAGCGCAGGACATGCGGCTTGACCTGACACAGATCGCTGACCTCCCCGATGGCGAAATAGCGCTTCTCGGGGATGTTGGGCAGGTCACTATGCGTCGTGTTCGTCGTCGGTTGCTGTTGCATCGCCATCCACCTGTGCCCTGAGTTTTTGACCGGGGCGGAAGGTCACGACGCGCCGGGCGGATATCGGAATCTCCTCTCCAGTCTTCGGGTTGCGGCCCGGGCGTTCACCCTTGTCGCGCAACTCAAAATTCCCGAAGCCGGAGAGCTTGACCGGTGTTCCGGATTCCAGCGCCTTGCGAATCTCCTCGAAAAATCGGTCGACGAATTCCTTGGATTCACGCTTGTTCAGGCCCAAAGTGTCGAACAACTTTTCGGCGAGGTCGAGTTTGGTTATCGCCACTGTTCGTCAGTCTCGTAGTCGTGCCTGAAAGGTGTCACCGAGGCCGTCAACCAATGCGGCGACTGCCGCATCAATTTCCCCGTCCTCAAGAGTGCGCGAAAAGTCTTGGAAAATCAACCCGAAAGCGATGCTCTTGAATCCGTCTTGCAAAGTCCCGCCGGCAAATACATCAAAGATGCGCAGTTCCACCAGGGGCAGAGGGCTGTGCAATCGCATGTAACGTGCCAAGTCATTTGCGCAAGTCTCTGATGTCACGATGAAAGACAGATCGCGTCGGCTGCTCGGGTAGGATGGCAGAGCCGCTATGGCTGGTTGCCCGATACGTCCAAAAGCGTCGGCTGAACACTCGAAGACATAGGGAGGCTTGCCGCCTTCACCATGCTGTTGCCACAGTCGGGGGTGCAGCTGGCCGACCCATCCCGACGGCGTATCGCCAATCATCACGCGGGCCGAGATGCCCGGGTGCAAGGACGGGTGCGGCGAGGGGACACAATGTAGCGTTGCGCCGGGCTGGCTGCGCTGCAGCAGGTCAACCAGCAGGCCGCTGAGGTCGTAGAAATCGATGCTCGTGCGATCCGTGTTCCAGTTTTCGGGCCTGCCGTGACCCCCGGCTATTCCGGCCAGGCATTCGGTTTCGCGAATGGCGCCACCGTCGTCGTCGCGTCTGAAGGTTCGGCCAACCTCGAACAGACGAATATCGCGTTGTTGTTGACGTTGGTTGTGAACGTACAGCGGCAGCAGGCTGGCCCACAGGCTCGGACGCATGGTCGTCAGCAATTCGCTAATGGGGTTTGCCAATGACAGCGTTGTACCGGTGTCTTCCGGGGAGAAGGCGTCGGCCAACACCGCGCTGGTGAAGCTGAAGCTGACGACCTCGCTCCAGCCGCGGCTGGCCAGCGCTTCGCGAAGACGCCGCTTGCCGTCCTGCATCACGTCCGGTGCGAGAAAGCGTGGCCGCAACGGTTGGGGCTCGCCGCCGAGCGTGTCATAGCCAATGATTCGTGCCAGCTCTTCCATCAGATCTTCGGCGATGGCGATGTCGTGGCGCCAGCTTGGCGGCGTTACCTGCAGTTGATCTTCCGCATTGACGCGCACGTCAAATCCGAGGGTGCTGAATACTCGCCGGGCGTCGTCGACGGTGATTGCGGCGCCGAGAATGGCCCGGGTGCGGGCCAGGTCAAGTTCAATGGTCGTCGATGCAGTGCGCGGTGCGCCGCTGTCCTGCACTGGCCCGGCCTGGCCGCCACAAATGGATAGCAGTAGCTGGGTGGCGCGCTCCAGGCTGCGCAAAGGGAGCGCCGGATCGGTAGCGCGCTCATAGCGATGCAGCGCATCGCTGACGATCTTGTGCCTCCGGCCTACGCCGGCCACGGCTGCCGGTGCAAAGTGGGCGCTTTCGAGAAAGATGCTGTGGGTCGCATCGCTCACTGCAGAGGCCAGGCCGCCCATCGCTCCGGCCAATGCCTGGGGGCCCCGTGCGTCGGCAATGATTAAATCGACGCTATCGAGCGCGATGGTGCGGCTGTCCAGGAGGGTGAGCTCTTCGCCCGGCTTGGCCCGACGAACGACGAGGGAGCGGTCCAGCGTCTGATTGTCAAAGGCATGCAGGGGCTGTCCCAGTTCGAGCATGACGTAGTTGGTGACATCCACGAGCGGGCCGCGTGAGCGCAGGCCGCATCGACGCAGTCGCTCACGCATCCACAAGGGCGTCGGGCGGGTGCCATCGAGACCGGTAATGATGCGCCCGGTATAACGTGGGCAATCCTGCGCGTTTTCTACCGATACCGGGCGCTCGGTTGCGCTGCTCGGTGATTCGGCGCTGGCGGACAGTGAGCTCAGGGTGCCCAGGCCGAGTGCCTGAAGTTCACGGGCAATGCCAAGGGCCGACAGGCAATCGCCACGGTTTGGTGTCAGGCCGATATCGAAGATGGTGTCATCAAGATTCAGCGCGGTAGCGACGGGTGTGCCGGGAATCAGGTTGTCATCGAGTTCGATGATCCCGTCGCCGCCATCCAGTCCCAGTTCTGCCGCTGCGCACAACATGCCCAACGACACTTCGCCGCGCAACTTGCCCTTGCGAATGACCAGATCACCCGGGAGACGCGTCCCGATCGTGGCCAATGCCGTGGTCAGTCCGGGGCGTGCATTTGGCGCGCCGCAGACGATCTGCAGCAGGTCGCCGTTGCCGGCATCCACCTGGCAAACCCTTAAGCGGTCGGCATTGGGGTGCTGTTGCGCATCGATAATGCGGGCAACAACGACGCCGTCAAGCGGCGGGGCTGCCGCAGTCAGGTTTTCGACCTCCAGCCCGGCGGCGGTCAGCTTGTCGGCCAACGCCGGGGCATCGATGTCATGCGGGCACAGCTCGCGAATCCAGGCGTGACTCATCTTCATGCCGGGACCCTCCGTGCATCGGGTGCGAATTGCTGCAGGAACCGCAGGTCGTTTTCGAAAAACGGCCGCAGATCCTTGACGCCGTAATAGAGCATCGTCAGTCGGTCGATGCCGAAGCCGAAGGCATAACCCCGCCACTGCTCAGGGTCGACACCGGCGGCGCGCAGTACCTGTGGATGAACCATG
>JBDNBC010000198.1:0-3547 GCA_039768115.1 Oceanococcaceae bacterium | reverse complement strand
TATTCTGATACCAACCTGCAGTACGTCGGCCCCGCGCAGGAAAAATCCACCCTGGGCCGTTGGCTGATGAAAGCCGGCAACCGCATGCTTGCCCAACCGGCAGCGCATGGTGCGTGGCCGTCGCTGTATGCCGCGTCCATGCCCGATGTGCAGGGCGGGCAGTACTACGGCCCGGATGGGTTCCGGGAGTTCGGGGGGCACCCGACGACCGTGGGCTGTCGCAAGCTGGCCCGCAACCCTGAAGTGGCAGCGGGCTTGTGGCAGGTGTCCGAGGAGCTGACCGGCGTGCGCTTTCCCTAGGCACGCCGCGTCGCAGGCGGTGCGGGCGGGACCTTAGTAGAAGGTCCGCTCGCGCCAGCGGGAGTCCGCGGTGGCCGCATCGTCGGCAGCGAGCATCCGCTCACGGACGATGTCCATTGGCGGTGAGCCCGCGCCCAGCAGCTTCTCGTTGAATGTTTTCCAGCGGAAGTCGTCGCCCTTGCGCGCACGGTACTCCGCCAGGATTTCGCGGATGGCTTGATCCCCGGCGAAGTAGCTGGACAACTGCACCGAGCTCAGTTTGGCGCGGGTCAGCTTGCCGCGGGCCTCGGCCTCCTCCTGGAAACCCTTGCCGGTCATCAGCGCGATGGCCTGCTCTGCGGGCCAGTCGGTGGTGTGCAGGCGAATGTCGATGATGGCGTTGATGATGGCGCGCAGCTGCAGCTTCAAATTGGCAATCTGCTGCAGCTCGTGGCCCTGCGGGTGATCGGGGTACACGGTGTAGCCGGCATCCACGAGCTGTGACTGGATGTAGCTGGCCCAGCCCTCAACCATCGGGCCGTTCCAGAACACTTTCGGCACCAGCCGATCGGCGCGGTTGGAGTATTCCAGCTGCACAAAATGCCCCGGTACGCCTTCATGGATGTACACCTCGGCCAGCGCGGCGCGGTTGTACTCCTTCAGAAAACCTTCCGACTGGCTGAGCAACGGCAAGTCCCAGAACCATACCGAGTCGAGATGCGGCTCGAATGGCGGTGCAGTCTGAATCATCGCCACCGCATATCCGGACAGGTGCGGCGGAATCGGTTCGATGCGCAGCTTGGTGGCGGGCGGCAAATCGAGCAGGTCTTCGCGCTCGACGAAGCCGATGATCGAGTCGGCCAGGGCATAGCTGTCCTCGATCAGGCTGCCGACGGTCGGCCGATCCTCACTCATCTCCGCGAGGACATTGCGCGCTACCGCGTCATCCCCGAGCTGCGCTGCCGGGCGCACCCGGCCCGTGCGGATGGCCTCGGCCAGGTACGCATCGTGAATCGTGCGGGCGGTTTCGATCAGGCGCGCATAACGGTCATCGAGGGCCTTTTCGGCCTCGGCCAGCAGCTCGGCGGGGTCGAGCGGGTAGTCCATATACAGCGCGTATTTCTGCGCGTACAGATCCGCTCCGAGCCGCCATGGCGCGTCCGGGCGGGGTTGCACCGTGTCTGCAAACCAGGTGCCAAACGCGGTAAGCGCATCGGCTGCGGCCGCACACTGGCTGACGATACGGTCACGGTCCGCCGTATCCATATCTGCCGTTGCGGCCAGATCGGGAACCGTCTTGCGCAGCATGCCGGCCTCAGCCGTCATGCCGGCGATTCGGGGCCCCACCAGCTGTTTCTGTACGGCAGTGGGTCGCACATCCGCGGGGCCAAGGTTGCGTTGAGCCTGCGCCAGATACGTCGGCGTGGACGCGCAGCGCGCGCCCAGGCTGCGTAGACGTTGCTCCAGCGGGGCGAATTCGCGCAGCAGCAGGCCGGAGTACGCGCTGCCCAGCGTGCCGACGTAGTTCAGCGGATTTCGCGCCGCGCCCAGGGTGCCCAGCTCGAGCTGGTCGAGCCGGATTTTCGACAGCAAGATGCGCCGGTCGGCGCGATCGGCCTCACTCAGCGCGGCGGGATCGATCGCGCTTAGCGCGGCTTCAATCGACTGCAGCCGCGCCATGTCCTGTTGCAGTGCCTGCGGCCGGATATCCGGGAGGCTGCGGTCGTAGAGCGTGGCGTCCCGCGCCGTGCCGTGGCGTCCGCGCGAGACCCCGCTGACCGGGTTCATCGCCAGCGTCAGTTGCAGGTAGCGCTCGCCCAGGGCTTCGACATCGGTGCTGCGCGCTACCGCGCGATCCCAGTCGCCGGGGAGGAGCGCATCCGCTGGCGGCGCCGAATCGTTCTGCAACGCCGCGCAGGCGCTGAGCAGCAAGGCGGGGAGAAGCAGGGTTGCGCGCGTGATCATCGAGTTGAGCATGGCCATGTCTCTTCCAAAGTCGCGTTAAGCATACGGTTTTGCGTCCGGGAGCTCGCGCGCTACACGCGGCGAGGACGATAATCCCGCCATGAGCGTTTTCTGGATACTCGCAGCGGTGGTGTTGATTTACCTGCTGATGCGGGCGTTCAACCGGACGGACCGCACGGCCACACCGCCGCCCACCGCGGATGAAAAACAACAACTTGAGCAGACCCTTGACGCGGTCGCGCGCCTCCACGGCCCGCAGCGCACGCGGTTGTGGGAGCACATCGGCGCCTTCCTTGCCGACAAGGACTTCTATGGCTGTAACGGCCTGGATGTCACCCGCGAGATGGCGCTGGTCATTGCCGCCTATGCTTGCCTGTTAACGCTGCGCCGCGACGGCGCTCCGTACCCGCAGTTGCGCTCCGTGCTGGTCTATCCCGACGCCTTTCTTGTGCGGGACCCCGAGCCCGACGAGCTCGGCATCGTCCACGAGGAGCCCGAAGTGCGCATCGGCGAATCCTGGGACGCCCAGCGCATCGTGCTGTCCTGGCCCGATGTGGAAGACGCCATGGCGGGCGGGCCAACCAACGTGGTCGTCCATGAGTGCGCACACCAGCTCGACCCTGATGGCGTCGGTCGCCCGCCAGACGTACGCGACCCGGCATGGCCGGCTGCGATGGCCGCCGCGTACGCCACGTTGTGCCGCGAACCGAGCGCGGTCATTGACGACTATGGGGCGGAGTCGCCGGCGGAGTTCTTTGCCGTCGCGGTAGAGAGCTATGTGCAACGGCCCGAGGCCTTGGCGGCACATCACAGTGACGTTCATCGATGTCTCGAACGGTACTTCCGCTGCGCTCCACTGCGGCAGGATCTTGATGGATGAAGGAGATCTGATCGAAAGGATTGGTGAACGTCGCTGAAGAGTTCTCCGGCTCTGTCGGCTCAGCGCAGTCGGCCCTGCATCTCCCGCAAGCGTTTCTGCATCTGATCGAGCTGTTCGGTGAGGTCGTTGAGTTCCTGATGGAGCTGCTGACTTTCGTCGCGCACGGTGCGGGTAATCCGGGCCTCGGTATGCGCCTGTGTTTTCTCCTCGATGCTCTGCATCGCGTCCACCATGATCGCGATAAACAGGTTCAGCACCGTAAATGTTGAGACCAGGATGAACGGCACGAAAAAAGCCCACGCCCAGGGGTGGACCTCCATCACCGGACGGGCGATGCCCATCGACCAGCTCTCCAGCGTCATGATCTGGAACAGGCTGTAAAACGAGGCGCCGAGCGTGCCGAACCAGTCCGGGTGGGTCTCG
>JBDNBC010000197.1:0-4291 GCA_039768115.1 Oceanococcaceae bacterium | reverse complement strand
GGTCATCATCGGCGATCTCGGGGAACTGCTCGCGCAACGCGAGGTTGTCCGAGCTGCCCGACACGAAGCGATCGTCCGGCTCCCGACCGACAAAGGCGGACAGCCGGTTTTTCAGGGCGGGTAATGCCACCTGTATGCGGGCGCGCAGAGAAAAATCCCAACCCTCGCGTTCCGAGTGCTCGACGGCGGTGGAGATCATGCCGTGACTGCGGCGCGCGGCGTGAATGTCGGCGGTGGTACCTAACAGGCCGTCCAGCCACAGGTGGGCTTCGCAAAGCATGGTGTCAAGGCTGTCCCGAGTGCGGTCAAGCGTGTCGCGTTCCCGGGCATGTTGGGAACGGCAGTCAAAAAAGTGAAACTCGGGTTCAGGCACATCCGTGGCCAGGCCCGCCAGTGGCCAGATCAGCATCGTTGCCGCCGCGAGCGGCCGGCAGGCGTCGCGCAGCGGCGTAGGCAACCGAGGGCGCACGGCGCCAGTCCGATTCTCGACGTGGGGGAATGTTGGCGCCGGCACGGCCAAACCAGTCTCCTGCGGGGCAATGCGTAAACTACACCTTCGCTCGCGCCAGAATCCAGATACCCGGTGAATGCTTCGTCCCCTGCTGCCGTTGACTATGGGCAGCTGTTGATCCTGTCGGCGCCATCAGGTGCGGGCAAGACCACCCTGGCGCGGGCGCTGGCCCGGCGCTTTGCGGCGCGCGGCCAGGCGCTGGCGTTCTCAGTCAGCTACACCACGCGCGCTCCGCGTCCCGGCGAAGCGGACGGGGTCGACTATCACTTCATTGATGACGCGACATTCGAGCGCATGGTTCAGGACGGTGCTTTCCTGGAGCATGCCGGCGTTTTCGGGCGGCGCTATGGCACCGGGAGGAAGGCCACCGAAAAGTTACTGGAGGCGAATGACGGGGTCGTCCTCGACATCGACTGGCAGGGCGCGCGGCAGGTGCGTGAGCAGTGGCCGCAGGTGCTGTCGGTTTTTGTCGCGCCGCCCTCACTGGAGGAATTGCAGCGTCGACTGGAGAGTCGTGGTCAGGATGATGCGGCCACCATCGCGGGGCGCATGGCGGCTGCGGCAGACGAGATCGCCCACGCCGGCGAATTCGATGCGCAGATCATCAATGCAGATCTCGAGGAGGCGCTCGACGCGCTCGAATCCCTGATGCAGCGCCCCCGTGGCTGAACAGGGCTGCGCCGTTCTGGTGGCGGGCCGCTATCATGCAGGCTGATTCGGCCGAAGCACGATTCGCCATGGGCGCCGATCCTGTCGACGAGGTGACTGACAGCGCGATGGAGGAAATCCCCCGCGAGTACACAGTAGATGAGCTGGCACGCGCGGCCGGTACGACCGTGCGCAACGTGCGCGCCTACCAGGACCGGGGCCTGCTGCCCGCGCCGGAAATTCGTGGCCGTACCGGCATCTACAGCGACAACCACCTCGCGCGGTTGCGCATCATCGCCGGCATGTTGCGTCGCGGATATACGTTGAGTTCGATCGGCGAGTTGATGGAGGCGTGGCAGGAAGGCCGCGACCTGACCGAGTTGCTGGGCCTGGAAATGGCCGTGACCCGGCCCTTCAACGAGGAATTGCCGGAAACCACCACCCTGCGCAAGCTACGCCAAGATTTTGGCGGCGAATTTTCGCCGGCCATGCTCAGCAAGGCGGTGGCGCTGGACATCGTGCGCATGAAGGGTCAGCAGCTGGAAATCCCCAGCCCGCGGTTGCTCTCGGCAGGGCGCGAGCTGGCGTCCTACGGCATCCCGATGGAGCGCATGCTTGATCTGATCGCCGGCCTGCGCGACAACGTCGAGCGAGTTGCTGACGGCATGGTTGGCCTGATCGCCGAGCACATCATCGACCCGCAGTGGCAGGGCGGCCTGCCGCCGACGGGCAAGGTCGGCGAACTGGCCGAGATCATCTGGAACCTGCGGCCCCTGGTCGAAAGGGCGGTGATGCCCGAAGTCACGCGCGCCATGCATCGCGCGCTGGAAAACCAGCTCGGCGATCGCTTGGCCGTCATGCTGGATCACCTGCCCCGCCGGGATACGCCCCGACGCTCGGGCGACTGATCTTCGGTCGTCTGCTCGTAGGGCTCAAAACCCCGACAATTTTCGGGTGATCGCCGACATCACCCAGTCGGGCATGAAGCGGCCGGCAAATTTCATCTGATGCGTCTGTGAGCCAACCGGGTAGTGGATGGACGGGCGTTTGTCCGTGGCCGCGCGAAGAATGGTGTTGGCGACCTGTTCCGGGGTGATGTGTACACCCAGCTTGATGGTGGCCTGGACCTTCGTCATGTTGTCGACCATCGCCGTGCGCACGAAGATCGGCATCAGGTCGCAAACCGTGATGCCGTCAGCGGCCCACTCGATGCGCAGCGCCTCGGTCAGCGCGCGCACGGCAAACTTGCTGGCGGAATAGGTCGCCACGGAAGGCGCGCCATACAGTGCCGAGGCCGAGCACAGGTTGATCACGCGCGCGCCGGTTTCAAGCATCGGCTTGGCGAAGTAGCAGCCGTTCATCACGCCTTTGACGTTGACGTCGACGATGGTGTGCTGTTTTGCCAGAGGAATCTCGGCAAAGGGCCCGTCCGCGAGAATGCCGGCGTTGTTGAGCAGTACATCGATGGTGCCGTTCGCCGCCGCCTGGAATTCTGCGAGCACCGCTGGCCAGCGCGCCGTGTCGGTGACATCCAGCGCGGCGGCGAAGGCGCGTTCCCCCTTGTCATCGGCCCACTGCCGCACAGCCGCGTCATCGACATCGACCGCGCCGACGAACCAGCCGCGGCTCCAGAACAGATCGGCAGTGGTGCGGCCGATGCCCTGGGCCGCGCCGGTGATGAAGATGGATGGCATGCAGATAACCCCCGGAAGTCAGCCCGCGATAATGCCTCACGCGGCAGATTAGCGGCACCACGGGCTGTGACGGGGCTGATCCGCTACGCCTGCGGCCCTAGCGAACGGCTGCGCTATCCGTCCGGATAACGAAGTCGATATTAATGGGGACGAGGTTCAGCAGCAGCGGTTGTGTGGCGCCGGTCCGTGGGTCGAAACGCAGTAATCCGGGGTTGTTGCCCGCCAGGCCGAGCCACAGGTCGCCCGCGGGACTGGCGGCCAGGGTGCTGATTTCGACGTTCTGGGTGCTTTGCGGCAGGCCGGCCGTACTTGCCGTTGCTGCGCTGGGGTCAATGCGAAACAGACGGTCCGCACCGCCAAAGTCGGCATCGCCGGCAATCAGCCAGAGCGTGTCCTGGCGATCCTGCGTGAAGGCCGCGAACTGGCCGAAGGGGGCATTCTCTGACGTCCCGTCATCGAGCAGCAGGCGGGTATTGAGGTTGGCCAGGTCGACCTGCACCAGGCCCCCGTCATAGCGGGGCGTGGCGTTGAACTGTGCATCGAAGTCGGCGCTGCCAATGCCCAGCACCAATAGCGACGCGCCATCGTTGCTGACACGGATATCCACGGCATTGCGCACCGGTAAGGTCAGTCCATCAACGGCTGCGGTACTGAGATCGAGATCGACCAGGGTGTTGGTGGCGGTATCGATGGCGACCAGCATGCTGTCACGGTCCGCGCTGAAGTTGGTCAGGCGCTGCAGCACGACCCAGACCCGCCCCGCGGCGATGACGCCGGCGACCATTTCAGGGATGCCATCGCTGTCGAATGCGCTCAGGTCAATCTCGCCCTTCTTAAAGCCGATTTCACTGGATGCCTCCGGGTCCACCACCCACAGCCGGGCACTGCCGTAGCGCAGCACATAGGCCCGGTCGTCACTGATGCGAATGATGTCGTAGGGGTTGCTGCCTTCGTCCGGACGGGCGGCATCCTGGGTGGAGTAGGTGCTTTGCGGCAGACCGGGATTGTCCAGCGTGTAGCGACTGATGGCATTGGCGTCACTGCCGCCAAACAGGCGCCCGACCCGGAAAAATCCGTCCCGGTCGGCGCGAATCGACATGTCGGACCCATCCGGGTCCAGGTTGTTGTCGATGGTGTTGTCAGCGGCCCGAATGACGGCGTGGGCGCCGGAAGAGAAGTCCGCCGCCCGCAGGGCCACGACAGCCACGGTGGCGTCATCGGTGACCGGCGGCTCGCCTCCGCCGAGGAGTCCGTTGCCGCTGTCCGAGCAGGCGGTGAACATCAAGACGAGGGGAGCAATAACGAGTGGAAAGCGCATGGCATGTCCTGGTATGAGTGATTAAGGGGTGAAAGACAGAAGCAGATCGGCGCGAAACTGGCGACCGGGCTCGGGAAAGCCATTGAAACGGGCGTGGCGGTTGTCGCTGAGATTGAGTGC
>JBDNBC010000196.1:0-4698 GCA_039768115.1 Oceanococcaceae bacterium | reverse complement strand
TGCGGGGGCCCACACCGGCGCCACGGCGGCGCGCGACAAAGCGCCGCACATCGGCCTCAGCGACGGCCGCCGGCGCCGAAAGGCCCTGCGCCTCCGCCCAGGCGCGAAACCCCTGCAACTCGCGGGCGTAGGTCTGGCGGGTCAGGGGCGCGAGACGATTGTCACGCTCCCGGTCCGCGATCCAGCGATCAACGTCGGTCCAGCTGCTCATGATCAGCGGCAAGCGCAGCCGCCAGCAGCCCGGCCGTCAGTTCGAGGAAATACGTCCCCATGCCCTCGACGAACTGCGTCGACGAGCCGCTGGCCAGAATCAGCGCCGCATCACGACGCTGCCGATCCAGCGGCACGATGGCGCAACTTTGCAGCTCGGGCTGGTCAGGAAAGACATCGGTGCGCAGAGCCGCGCTGATCGGGCCGCAGGCGGTCATCCCGGTGCGCATGACATCGGCCAACTGCACCGGCACATCGCCCTGGTAGGCCAGCGAGCGCTGCGGGGCGTAGTCGTCCCCGGACATCATCACCAGCCGCGTGGCCTCGATATCGAAGTCCCGGGCCATGGTGTCTTGCAGCACCTGCAAGGCCACACTGGCATCACCGGCCTGCAACAAGTCCTGCGCCAGCCCGTGCAGATGCCGGGCATTGACCTCGTTGAGCCGCGCGACCTCGACCAGATCCGCGAGCTGATGCTCCAACCGGCCCACCCGATCACGCAGCCGCGCCGTGTGCCGTTCGAGCAACGATGCCGCCGTACCGGCCCCATGTATCAGCGTCATACGCGACAGCGCTTCTTCATGCCGGGCGAAAAAGTCCGGGTGGTCACGGAGGTAATCGAGAAACCGCTTTTCCAGCACATCATCGGGTGCCGGGATGGTTTTTGTTGCTGCGCTGGCGCTCATAAGCTGTATTGCCCTTGGTATACCCAACACGCCGGGCCCGTCATGAACAACGGTTGGTCTCCTCCGGCCCATTCAATCTGCAGGGTACCACCGGGCAAGTGCACGGTAACAGCAGCGCCCGCCTGCAAGCGACCGGCCTGCACCAGCGCGGCCACCGCGCCACAGGCACCGCTGCCGCAGGCCGGGGTCTCGCCGGCACCGCGCTCATACACCCGCAAGCGCAACGCCGTGGGCGACAACACTTCCGCAAAGCCGACATTGGCCCCGTGCGGCACCACCGGGTGTGTTGCGAGCACCGGCCCGAGCGTGGCGACGGGCGCCTCGTCAACCCGCGGCACTTCCAGCACCAGATGCGGATTGCCCATCGACACGGCCCGCACCGTCGTACCGTCAATGTCGTATTCCGGCGCCACATCGCGCTGCAGCGGCAGCGCCTGCGGGCGGAAGTCTGGCACGGCCATCTCCACCCGCACCTGCCCGTCCGGCAAGCGCTCGACGATCATGCGGGTGGATTGCGTCTGCACCCGCAGCCGCGCCTGCGACGCAATTCCCTGGCGTGCCGCAAACACCGCGACGCAGCGCACCCCGTTACCGCACTGACCGACGGTGCTGCCATCAGCGTTGAAGATGCGGTAGCCCACGTCCGCATCCACCGAGGGGGCGGGGTCGACAACCAGAATCTGATCACAGCCGATGCCGTGCCGACGATCCGCCAGGCGGCGCAGCAGGTCCGGCGTCAGGTCGGGCAGCGGCTTATGGCCGTCGAGCACGACAAAATCATTGCCCAGCGCCTGCATCTTTACGAACGGTAGGGTGGCACCCGGCACCGGCGGGCACGACGTGGCAGCATCCATCAGCAATAGGTTCTTGAGTCAGCACTGAATTGTGACATTGCCCGCCGCTCCCGACGATGTGCTGCGCGTGCGCGACCTGCCGGACGGCGGTCATGCGTTGCGGGCCCTGCTGGCCGAATTTGGCTTGCACTGGTGTGCGGTGGCACCGGGACAGCCGATCCCCGGCAGCTTCTGGGGCGATGAGGAGGCGGGGCTGATCGGCACCGAGGTGCATGTGCGCCCCGACACGCCGGTGCATTCGGTGCTGCATGAAGCCTGCCACGCGATCTGCATGGATGAGCAGCGCCGGAGCGGGCTGCATACCAACGCCGGCGGCGACTATGCCGAAGAGGATGCGGTCTGCTACCTGCAGATCCTGCTCGCCGATCGGGTTCCGCCGATGACCCGCGCGCGGATGTGCGCCGACATGGACCGCTGGGGCTACAGCTTCCGGCTGGGCAGCGCGGCAGCCTGGTTTGCCGACGATGCCGACGATGCCCGCGCCTGGCTGGAACGGCGGGGCATACCTGCCATCCGGGCGTTGCTGGCCGGCTAAGGGGCCTGCGCCAGACGCCGCACCCGGCGCAGCAGCACGGCGATCATCAAGAGCGCCGGGATGCCCAGCAGCGAGGTGTAGAAGAAGAACCCGACATAGCCCAGCGTCTCGACGACCACGCCCGAGCCGCCGGCCAGCAGTTTCCCCGGCAAGGTGAATAGCGACGAAAACAGCGCGTACTGAGTCGCGGTGTAGGCCACGCTGGTCAGACCGGAGAGATAGGCGATGAACGCGGTGCCGGCCAGCCCGCTGGCGAGGTTGTCGGCACTGATGACCAGCACCAGGCCCGGCAGCGCCGGCTCGCCATACAGCGCCAGGCCGGCAAAACACAGGTTGGTGGCGATAACCAGCAGCCCGCCGACAATCAACGCCCGCGCCGCGGTCAGCCGCGCCACCAGCACGCCGCCCAGCATCGCCCCGATGATTGTCATCAACACGCCGTAGCCCTTGGCCACGAAAGCAATCTGATCAAGGGTGTAGCCCATGTCCAGATAAAACGGATTGGCCATCACGCCCATGGTGATGTCGGTCAGGCGGAAGCTGCCGACAAAGGCGAGGATCAACCCGCCCGTGGCCAGTCCGTTGCGTGCAAAGAAATCCACGAAGGGGCCGACAACAGCGCGCTGCAGGCCGCGCAGAACGCTGTCGGTGGACAACTCCCGGGGCGGTGCGCGATCACCCACGAACAGCGTTGTCATTACCCCGACCAGGCCGAACAGCGCCATGACCTGATAGGCCGCTGGCCAGCCGGCGCGCGAAGCCACCAGCAAACAGCCGGCACCGGCCACGATCAGCGCAATGCGATAACCCAGCTGATAACTCGCGGCCAGCGCGCCCTGCTGCTCCGGCGGGGCCGCCTCGATGCGCCACGCGTCCACGGTGATGTCCTGCGTTGCCGAACTGAAGGCGACCAGCAGCGCCCACCACGCCAGTGCGGTCAGGCTCTCGGCCGGATCGGTCGCGGCGATGCCCAGCAAGCCGCCGACAATGCCCAGCTGGGCGAGGAGCATCCAGCCACGCCGTCGCCCGAGGCGACCGAGGCCGGGCAGCGGCCAGCGATCAATCACTGGCGCCCACACCACCTTGATCGAATACGTCAGGCCGACCCAGGCAAACAGGCCGATGGTGGCCTTGGATATCTGCAGCTGCGCCAGCCACGCCGACAACGTCGAAAACACCAGCAAAAACGGCAGGCCGGCCGAAAAGCCGAGCAATAACATCGCCAGCACGGTCGGGTTGCGGTAGCTGGCCAGCGCCTCGCGCCACCCTTGCCGCGCGACGTCAGGCTCAGTCATCGGTGTAGTCGACAATCAACGGCGCGTGGTCGGAAAATCGCTGCGCGCGGTAGACATGGCTGTCGTGAATTCGCGCGGCCAGACCGGGGGTGACGATCTGATAATCGATCCGCCAGCCCACGTTGTTTTCCCAGGCTTTGCCACGATTCGACCACCAGGTGTAGCCCTGCTTTTCTTCGGTGGGATAGCACCGCCGAAAGGCATCGACCCAGCCGCGCTCAGTCAGTACGTTGGTCAGCCAGGCGCGTTCCGCGGGCAGAAACCCAGAGGTACGTTTGTTGCTCTTGTCATTGCAGATGTCCAGCGGTGTGTGGGCGATATTCCAGTCCCCGCAGATGACCACCTCATCCTTGCCGCGCGTGAGTTTGTCCATGTGCAGGGCAAACTCGTCGAGAAAGCGGTACTTGGCCGCCTGCCGCTCGGCCCCCGAGCTGCCCGACGGCAGATACAGGGAGATCAATTTCAGCCCCGGGAACTGCAGCTCCAGGTAGCGCCCTTCGCGGTCGAACTCGTCCAGGCCAACGCCTTCGCGTACCGCCTGCGGTGGTTGGCGCGAATAGATCGCCACGCCGCTGTAGCCCGGTTTTTCCGCGGTGTGCAGGGCGAACTGCCAATCCCCGGGGTGCGCATCCAGCGCGGCAATCTGCTCGGCGTCGGCGCGCACCTCCTGCAGGCACACGATGTCGGCGCCACTGGCGTGCATCCAGTCGAAAAACCCCTTGCGGGCCGCGCTGCGGATTCCGTTCACGTTGACACTGACAATACGCACGGCATTTTCCGAAAAGGCGCGAATCAGCGGCGCATCATAAACGCCCCGCTCGCGACGATGAGCGGCGAGAATAGGCAACCCGATGCTCTCGCCAGAATGGCCGCCACCGATGACGCCCACCGCCCCTACTGATCGCTTCCTTGCCCTGGCCACCCGCACCGAAGTGCTGCAATTTGGTCAATTCATCCTGAAATCCGGGCGCACCAGCCCGTATTTTTTCAACCTCGGCCGCATCAGCACCGGCCAGGCACTGCGCGAGCTAGCCGACTGTTACGCCGATACCCTGCTGGCCAGCGGCGTCCCCTTTGATGGCCTGTTCGGCCCCGCCTACAAGGGCATACCGCTGGTG
>JBDNBC010000195.1:0-6617 GCA_039768115.1 Oceanococcaceae bacterium | reverse complement strand
GGCGCATTCTGGCCATTGTTGGCTCGGCCAAACCCGGTGATCGCGGTTTCAACCGAGCCCTCGATGCGCGGCGCCCCATCGGCTCGCTGGTCAAGCCGGCGGTGTACTACGCGGCACTGAATCGCCCCCAGGATTTCACGCTGGTGACCCGCCTGCTGGATCAGCCCTTTGGTCTGGAGATGCCCAACGGCACCCGCTGGGAGCCGCAGAACTTTGACAAGGAGCCGCGGGGCGAAGTGTTCCTGCATGAGGCACTGGAACGCTCCTACAACCTGTCGACTGCGCGTCTGGCCATTGATGTGGGCATTGACGCGGTCGTTCGCAGCCTCCGAGACATGGGCGTCAGTACGGCGATACCGGCCGTGCCGGCTCTGGCCCTCGGGGCGCTGGATCTGAGTCCCCTGGAAGTGGCCCGGATCTACACGACACTGGCTGCCGGTGGCTATCCCAGCCCGCTGCGCGCCATTGCGGCCGTCAGCCGGGCAGATGGCATCGAACTGCTGCGCGACGAATTGCGGCTGCAACAGGGGCTGGATCGGCGCGTGAGCTACTTGCTGCATTGGACGTTGCAGAGGGCGCTAAGCGAGGGCACCGGTCGCAGTGCCGCGAATCTTCTTCCCCCGGGCCAGGTGCTGGCGGGCAAGACCGGGACCAGTGATGGTCAGCGCGATGCCTGGTTTGCGGGTTTTGGCAGCACCCTGCAGGCGACGGTTTGGGTCGGCCAGGATGACAACGCCACGATGCGTCTGACCGGGGCCAGTGGAGCCTTGCCGTTGTGGGCGGATTTCATGGCGAAGGCCGGTGCCAGTAATCTCGATCTGACACCGCCGCGCGGTGTTGCGATGGTGGCCATCGATCCTGATAGCGGCCAGCTGGGAGGCGAGGGTTGCACTACACTCCGGGACATTCCCTTTCTGGACGGTTCCGCTCCGGATGAGCGCGCGCCCTGCGTGCAGCGCCGGTCGTGGTTTGAGCGTTTGTGGCAATGATGCATTTCACGCGATGGTGTCTGCTGCTGGCGGTACTGCTGCTGGCGAATGGGTGCGCGACGCGCCCGTCGGCGCAGGCCGACTGGCCATGGCCGGATCCGCCGCGTTCAGCCGGCGGTGAGCGGGCCGCGGGCGCGGCACCAACCGCTCCATCTTCTGCCGGAGCACGGCCGTCACAGCCGCGTTCGCCGGACCAGCTGCTCGCGGCCAGTGCGGTTGGTCAAAGCCTGGTCGAAGACGCGCGGGCGTTGCGCGAGCAGGGGGATTTCCCGGGGGCCTGGAGGCTGCTGGAGCGGGGCATTGCCATGCATTCGCGAGACCCGGTGCTGTGGTTTGAAATGGCGCGGATCCGGCTCGCACAGCAGCGCTGGCAGGCGGCGGAAAACCTGGCTCAGCGCGCGCTCGAGTACAGCCTCCCCGACGACGCCGTCAGCACCTGGTGCTGGGAACTTACGGCCGAGGCTCGGGCGGCCCTCGGCGATGATGCCGGCGCGGCGGAGGCGCGGCGGATGAGCCGGGCGCGCTTGTGAGCGGATGAGCGCTGACGGTATTGCGGACCTCTTTGCCGGTGGCGGTCCGCTGGCTCGAGCGCTACCGGGCTTTCGGGCGCGTGCCGGCCAAATGCACATGGCCGAGGACGTGGCTGAGGCCATGCGGGCCCAGAGCATTCTCTGTGCGGAGGCCGGTACGGGCGTCGGCAAGACGTTCGCCTATCTGGTGCCGGCCCTGCAGGATGGCCGTCGGGTCATCATCGCCACACATACCCGCAATCTGCAGGATCAGCTGTACTTCAATGACATTCCGCGGCTGCTGCAGGCCCTGAATATGCAGGCGCCGGTTGCACTGCTCAAGGGCCGCGCCAACTACTACTGCCATGAGCGTGCCGACAAGGCGCAGGGGCAGCAACAGCGCGATGAGGTCATCCTCGCTGATCTGCGTCAATGGGCGGCCCGCCATGACAGTGGCGATCTCGACCAGTACGACGGCCTGCCCGCGGACTCGCCGTTGCGCAGCCAGGTCACCTCCACCAGCGACAACTGCCTCGGGCAGGACTGTCCCTTCCTCGACAAATGTTGCGTGAATCGGGCGCGGTCACGGGCGGCGCGGGCGCAGCTGGTGGTGGCCAATCATCATTTACTGGCGGCGGACCTCGCGCTCAAGGATCAGGGTTTCGGAGACCTGCTCGCGCGCGCGCATGCGGTCGTGGTCGATGAAGCGCACAAGTGGCCGGATGTGCTGGGGTTGTTCTTCGGTTTGTCGCTGAGCAGCTATCAGCTACGTGATGTGCATCGTGAGCTGCGGGCCATGCCGAGTCTCAGTGGCCATCTGCCCGCACTGGACGAGGTGCTGGCGCGGGCGGACGCGCTGCAGCGTCTGATTCCGGCGGACCAGGAACGCACGGCGCGCGATGAGTTGCTGCGGGAACCTCGCTTTCACGACGCGCTGGTGGCCCTGCGTGACGCCCTGCAGCCGGTGTCACGGGCGGTAGAGGCGCAGGCGCAGGAGGTGGTCGAGCAGGTTCTGGCGCGCCGCCTGCTCGATCTGGCGACCCATGCCAGTGTCTGGCTGCAGGCCGATGCCGCCCAGGCGATTTGCTGGGCGCAACGCAGTCCGCGCGGGTTTTCGCTGCAGATGCAACCGCTGGATGTGCGACCGCTCAGTCAGGCCGGGTTTGCCAGCCAGCAGGCCGCCTGGTTGTTTGTCTCAGCGACCCTGTCGGTGGCGGGTGATTTCCGATTTTTCCAGGAGCGACTGGGCTTGGAGGATGAGCGTTGTGAGCGGTACCCCAGCCCTTTCGATTATGCCTATCAGGGACGTCTTTACATCCCCGAGAGCACTGCCGAAACCGGCTTCGGACAGGGCCATACCGATTTCGTGCTGGACTGTGCCTGGCCGTTGCTTGAGGCGGCGGAAGGCGGCGCGTTCGTTCTTTGCACTTCGCGGCGCGCGGTGGGCGAAGCGGCCCGTCGTCTGCGCCGGGACGGCCCCTGGCGGGTCCTGGAGCAGGGCACCGAAGCGAACGGCCTGCTGCTAGAGCGCTTTCGGCGCGATGGTCACGCCATTCTGGTCGGCTCGACCAGTTTTTGGGAGGGGGTAGACGTGCCCGGGGATGCCTTACGCCTGGTCATCATTGATCGTCTGCCGTTCATCTCGCCACAGGATCCGATTCATGCGGCGCGGCGGCGGATGGCGCTGGATCGTGGTCAGTCACCGTTTAGCACTGTCGATCTGCCGCCGGCTGCGGTGGCATTGCAACAGGCGGTGGGCCGCCTGCTACGCACGGAGCAGGATCGCGGTGTCGTGATGATTGCCGACACCCGCATTGTCGCCAAATCCTACGGGCGGACCCTGCGCGACAGCTTGCCGCCTCTGCCGTTGACCCGTGATCGCGACGCGGTCTGCGCGTTCCTGGCGGATGTGCGTGCGGGCATGGCTGATCCCATCGATACACCGGCATGAGCAGACTCGCGTCGGCGCCAATGTCATCCACCGTGCTGGCGGTGGATACCTCCAACAATCGCACGACGGTGGCTTTGCGTAGCGGGCCTGAGTTGCGCTTTCACGCGGAATGCTCCGTGCGCGACAACCTCGGCTGGCTTCGCGTCCGCGTCGGTGATGCGCTGCGTGTGGCCGGCCTGGATTCACTGGAGGCGCTTGATGCGCTTGCCGTGGCTCATGGTCCGGGTGGTCTCACCGGAGTGCGGGTGGGAGTGGGGTTTGTTCAGGCCCTGAGCCTGGCCAGCGGGTGCCCGGTAGTGGGTGTGAACAGCCTGTCGGCCATGGCCTGGTCCACCTGGCAACGTGTGCGAGACGATGCCGCCCTGGCGGCCCATGGCAGGCAGGGCGGCCTGAGTGTCGCGCTGGATGCGCGCATGCAGCAGTTGTACCTGGCCGAGTGGTCCTGGCCTCTCGCCGATGCCGGGCGGGCCTTGACGCGGGCCGCCGACCGGGTCATTGCGCAGGAGCGAGTCAGTCAGCACCCGGCGCCGACGATCATCGCCGGACCGGGCTGGGATCTCTGCCGCGGGCGCCTGCCGCAGGCGCACTGGGTCCCCAACATTGCACCGGATGCCGCCGCCGTGGCCGCGCTGGCACAACTGATGACACCCCAGCCGGCGCGGGCGTTGCGGGTGCACTACTTGCGTGGTGTCGGCGACGTCGCACAGATTCCCGGGCGCATGCAGACGCCGCCCTCCGGGCGCCCGTCGCGTTAAGCTACGACGTCTCACGTGTTCCGGAACCTTTGATGATTTACCGCCTTGGCGACTGCACCCCGGATATCGATGCCAGTGCCTGGATTGCGCCGAATGCCACGGTGATTGGCAACGTGCGTCTCGAGGCGGAGTCGAGCCTGTGGTTCAACGTGGTCATGCGCGGCGACAATGAGCTGATGACCGTGGGGCGTCGCAGCAATATTCAGGATGGCACGGTACTGCATAGTGATATCGGCATTCCGCTGACCATCGGTGAAGGTGTCACGGTCGGCCATCAGGCGATGATTCACGGCTGCACGATTGGCGATAACGCGTTGATCGGCATTCAGGCCGTGGTGCTGAACCGCGCAGTGATCGGGCGCAACTGCCTGATCGGTGCCGGCAGTCTGATTCCGGAAGGGAAGGTCATTCCCGACAATTCGCTGGTGATGGGCACACCCGGCAAAGTGGTGCGTGAGCTGACCGCGCCCGAAATTCAGATGCTCACGCTGTCGGCCGCCCATTATGTGGAGAATGCGCGGCGCTACCGCAGCGAGCTGGTGGCGCTCGGAACCGGCGCCGCAATCTGACCCGGCTGGCCGCTGCCCCGGATCAGCGTTAAGTTGGCGAATGGGATAGAGGACCAACGTTCATGGCTGTCGACTGGAATCACTGCCGCTGCCTGCTAGCGGATCACCGCTTGGCGTGGCGCTTGTCTGCGGACTGGGACGCCGTTCATGGCGTGCGGCCGAATGATCTGTCCCGGACTCCGCGTTCAGCCGGCGGGTTACCGGCCCGTCGAGCGTCGTCGACGACAGGTCGGCCCGCACTGACGCTCCCCTCGAAACGGATGCTTCCGGCCCCGGCCGTCGCGGCCTGAGGTTCACGTCAGCCTACGGCCAGACCGAGCGCTGGCAGCGGGCAATGCAGCGCGGCGCAAACCGCACGTAGCAGTTCGTATTCCCTGGCGTTGATGTGATGATCGTGCTGCATGGTCGCCATCAGCGCTTCGACGAGAACCTGCTTGCGCGCCGGGCTCAGCGTGTCGAGGCGGCGCAATGAGCCATCCAGGTGCAGGTGCCAGTCGTCGAGCGCGACGTCAATGCGGGCATCAGGAGGAAGCCGGGCCTGTCCGGCGGACAGCGCCATCTTGCGGGCGTGGCTGCTCACATGACCGGCGTGCGCCATCACCGCGAGCAGCCGTCCCACATCGTTTGCCAGTGCCGGCAGCGTCAGCCGGGGATCTACTTGTGCCCGCCCCGGGTGCAGGGCGTCATCCAGCTGGGCCTCGAGCATGGCGCCGATGACGTATTCATGAATGTCCACATGGGCATCGGCATGAATGAGCTCGGGGACGACATCGCGCAGGCCGCACAACTGCTGCAGGGGTAACCGGCGTACGGCCGGTAGCGCGATCGCGGCCAGCGGGCTGCGCTGTAGCGGATGGAGACGTGCACAGTCGGGATACACGCGGAGCGCCTGCGCCGCGATGGCCTCGCCGAGATGGCGCACGATGCCGGCCCGCTGTCGCGCCTGAATGTGCGCATCGGCATCCAGCAGCAGTCCGAGCAGCACCGGCACGGCGCCGCCCGGACTGTGCGCGGGGCGAAGCAGGGATTCGGGAATGGCATCACGCAGCTGGCGCGCCATCCGCAGTGGATGCTCACGTAGCGCGCCGATGCTGGCCAGCAGCTCCGTCGGGTCGGCGGACGGTGCCTGATAATCAAAGGAGGACACCGCCACGCAAGGCGTGGCGTCCTGCAACGCGCCCGTCGGTTGCGTCGATGTGCTGGCGAAGGCCGCATCGCCTGCCGGGTTCCCGGCCAGATTCGCTACCGGAATCCCATCAAATCTTTCTGCCAGCGCGGCGCTTTCCGTCGCGAAGGCCCGCGCGTTGAACCCCGGTTCCAGCGCCGAAATTCGCTCAAACAGCGGCGGGTGAGTGGCAAAGAGCCGGGCACGCAGGCCCTGCGCAAACAGCATGTGGCTGACCTCTTCGACCTCCGGATCCTGCAACAGACCGCCCGCTGGCACGCCGGCAATCTTCTTCAGCGCACCGGCCAGTGCCGAGGAATTGCGGGTGAACTGAACCGCCGAGGCATCCGCCAGAATTTCACGGGAGCGTGACACGGCGGCCTTGATCAGGTGCCCGAAGAACACGCCGATGTAGCCCACAATCACCAGCGCCAGCCCGATAGCCAGTGCTGACCCGCGATCACGCCCCCCACGCGAATACCGTGTCGAGTGCAGGATTTTTCGCCCGACTATGGTCAGCACCAGGATGCCGAACAACCAGCCCATCAGGCGGATGTTGAGACGCATGTCTCCATTGAGGATATGGCTGAACTCGTGCGCAATGACGGCCTGCAATTCGTCGCGGCTGAACCGGTCGAGACTGCCGCGGGTGACGGCCACTGCTGCATCCGACGGGGTG
>JBDNBC010000194.1:0-4078 GCA_039768115.1 Oceanococcaceae bacterium | reverse complement strand
TGGATAAATGGGCTGAACCTGCACAACGTTATTGTCCTGCTGGTGTTTATGAAGTAATAGAAGACAACGGAGAGCAACGCTTTCAAATTAATGGACAAAACTGTGTACATTGTAAAACTTGTGATATCAAAGATCCCAGCCAAAATATTTGCTGCGCTCCCCGCTGACGGTGACGTAAACATCGGCAATACGGCACAGATTCTCCTCTGCAACAGCATAGGCATAGCCGTAACCCAAGCCACGGTAGTCGTCGGCCTTGACATGCACAATGCCGTAATCCGTCCAGCGCAGCTGCGCCTGGATCGTGCCCTGACGGCTGTCCGGCAGGGCGTCGGTCGCCGGGGAACGGCCGCCGGTGCAGCCCGCGAGCGTGGCCCCCAGCAGGAGAATCAGGAGTACTGAATGTCGTATGTCGGCCATGGTTTGATCGCTGTCGCCTCAGGAGTGCGAACCGAGACAGTCGGTTCGGTCATGGGCGCCCATTGTCGGCATCGGGGGCGAATCAGCCATCACACTTCGCGCCATTAACTGTACATTTCGTGACAGCACGAGGCGGCCGCCGCCTTCAACACATAAGGCGCCTGATTTATTGCTGGCGCAGCTCGCGGATGGTCTTGCCCGTGCGGCGCTTAAGCATGCGCGCCAGGGGTGAGCTGCCGGAATAGCCCAGCTTCTCGGCGATGGCTTCGGCGCTGAAACCATCACAGAGTAAGCGCCGGGACTCCTGCTCAAGCACTGACTCCAGCAGATCCCGGTATGTCAGCCCCGCTTCGCTGAGCTGCCGGAGCATGGTGCGCTCACCGACCCCGATTCGCTGCGCAACCCGCTGGCGACTCGGCCATTGCTGTGCCGCAATCGACTCGTGGATCGCCAGCGAAACTTGCTGTGTCATGCCCATGTGGTTCGCCAGCTGGCGCTCCAGTTGGGCAAACAGATTGGCGTGAATGGCGCTATTTCGCATAGGCATGGGATGGCGCAGGATGTGCTGCCCGAAATCCACGCTGCTGACGGCTTGATCAAAGCGGCAGGGACAACCGTACAGGGCCTCGTATTCGGCTTTGCGGCCGAAGTCGGGGTGATTCAGGTTGACCCGCACCAGGTTGTAATTGTTGTTGGCTAGCAACAGGCGGGCCAGATAGATGCCGCAAGCAATGCCCGAATCGATGCTGTAGCGGCTGTAGTGTTCGGGCCCGAGCACTGGTCGGATGACGATGCGGGAGAAGGTCGCATGGTGCTCAATGGCATACCGCCATTGCTGCGTGACCGCCGCCGACAAGGACACCAGGGTGTCAAGGGCCTCGGCGAAATCCTCCGAGGTCAGTGTCACCAGCCCGAAATCACCGAACTGTTCCAGAGTCAGGTGGTTGATGACTTCCGCCGCCGCCTCGGGTCGCCCGCTCAGTTGTTCCGCGGTCGCCCAGATGCGCATGGTCAGCTGAAGGAGGTCGGCCTCCGGGTCCGCGAACGCCGGCTCGGAAACCTCCGCCGCGGCCAGCAACTGGCGCGATGACACCCGCGCCACATGGCTGGCCACCTTCAAATCGAAGTTGAGCCATTGCCGGTCAGGGGTGGGCGGTTTTGTCACGATATGTAATGTCGATGGCACGAAGGGTCGTTGTCAATGCATCCCGGTGGATTTGAAGATGACGCTTTCGCAGAAACGACCGACACCACCGCATGAGCACGACCAAAACCGCCCTGATCACGGGGGCTGCCGGAGGTATTGGCGCCGCAGTGGCCAAGCGTCTGCATGCGCAGGGCTACCAACTCAGCCTGGTCGATGTGGATGCCGACGGCCTGGCCCTGCTGGCCGCGCAGATGCCCGGCGCGCGCACTCGGGTGCTGGACTGCGCGGACCGCGACGCCCTCGCCACGCTGACGGGGCAGATTCGCAGCGGCGTGGAACCCGTCGACGTGGCCTTCATCAATGCGGGCATCGTCATTCCTGGGGATGTGCTCAACCTGAGCGAGGCGCAGATCGACGCGCAGCTGGAGATCAACCTGCGCAGCGCGATCCATCTGATCAAGGCCTGCGCGCACGCGATGGCCGAGCGCGGCACGGGGCATATCGTGGCCACGGTGTCCATCGGCGGGATTCTGGCCCTCAAGGGCAACGCCACTTATGCCGCCACCAAGTTCGGGTTGCGGGGTTTTCTGAATGCCCTGCGCGACGAGCTGCGGCCCAGAAAGGTCAAGGTCAGCGGCATTTACCCTTCCGGGGTCGATACGCCGATGCTGCGCTACGAGGCCACGCATAACGGCTCGGCGCTGAACTTCATCAACACCCCGCAAACCGTGGCGGATGTGGTTCGGACTTTTGACAAGGCCTTGCGCAGCGGGCGGCTGGAACTCTATGTGCCCTACGCCGACGGCGTGTTTTCCCGCTTGCTCGCGTTGTTCCCCTGGGCCCTGGGTCGGCTCTATCCCTTACTGGAATGGATCGGCGAGCGCGGCCGGCGGAAATATCTGAAGTCCCACCCGCTGCATGCTGCCGTTGACCCTCGCACCCCGGACACCAAGAGCGCCTGAGATGAGCACCCCGCATTATCTCGAAGATGACTGCCTCAGCCACCGCGGCGAGCGTCTGTTCATCGAAGATTGCGACACCGTCGAACTGGTCGAAAAATTCGGCAGCCCGTTGTTTGTGATGTCCGAGCATCAGCTGCGCAGCAACTTTCGGCGCTACCAGAAGGCCTTCGGCCAGCATTGGCCAGAGGGTCCGGTGGACATCCTCCCAGCCAACAAGGCCAACTGGAACACTGGCGTGATGGCGGTGCTGAGCCAGGAAGGCGCCGGTTTCGATACCTACTCCGAAGGCGAGTTGCATTCGGCGCTGCAATGCCAGGTCAACCCGGAGCGGATTTCCGTCAACGGCGGTGGAAAGTCCGACGCGATGCTGCGCCGCTGCATCGAGGCCGGGGTGCGCATCACCGTCGAAGACCTGGATGAACCGGCGCGAATCAACGCCATTGCGAAATCGCTGAACACGGTAGCCAGGATCCGCTTCCGGGTGAAACCAGATTTCCCGAACCTGTGGAAGAAGGACCACTTCCTGGCCGAGTCGGTCTCCATCGACATGTGCCTGCAGCTCTACAAGTCGGGCATTCCGGCCCAGTATCTGGAAGCGCTGGGGCGTGAAGTCCTCAAGATGGAGCACGTCGAACTGGTCGGCCTGCATTTTCATTGCGGGCGCCATCACAGCAGCCTGTGGTTCTGGCGCGGGGTGATGAAACGTTACGCCCAGCTGGTGCTGCATTTGTGCAAAGCCTGGGGCGGCTACCAGCCCCAGGAGCTGGACATCGGTGGGGGCTTTCCGTCGCCACGAGACCCACACGGCAAATCCGGCATTCGGGCCGACACGTTGCTGACCTTTTTCAGCTACCCGCTGGAGCTGGCGCTGTACGCGCTGACCGTGCGCGGCCGCTACAGCACCTGGTCCACCCTGCTGGAAAAAGCGCTTGTCAAGGTGCCGGGATTGAAACGGCCGCATGCCATTGAGGACTATGCGCAGGCCGCAGTCGGTTCTTTTCGGCAGACCTTGCTGGATGGTGGGTTGGATCTGCGTGGTGTGCGCCTGCAAGTCGAACCGGGCCGCGGCTTCTACGGCAATGCCGGCATCCATCTGACCAAGGTGAAGAAATTCAAGCAGCAAACCCGGCCGGTGAAGATGAACTGGGTGCTGACAGACACCACCTATTTCTTTCTCACTGGCGGTGTGTACGAGCACAACCTGCATGAGTTTCGCGTGGCAAACAAAATCGGCCACCCACTCCGGCACGTGGCCGATGTGGTGGGGCATTCCTGCTACGCAGATCGCATCCTGCCGCTGGTGAAGGTCCCGGAGCTTGAAGAAGGCGATGTGATCGCGCTGCTGGAGGCCGGCGCCTATCAGGAAGTGTCCGCGGCCAATTTCAACGCGCTGCCACGCCCGGCCATGGTGCTGGTGAACGGCGAGCGGGCCGATGTCATCAAGGTGGCCGAAACCATTGCGGATGTTTACGCTCGGGATCGCATACCGGAGCGGCTACGACCCGTTGCACCAGTGCCACAGGAGCAGCCAGTCGCCATCGCCATTACC
>JBDNBC010000193.1:0-6896 GCA_039768115.1 Oceanococcaceae bacterium | reverse complement strand
TCCCCTGCTGCGCTTTGGGGTGCTGCCACCGGCGCGTCATGCGGCGCTGGATGCGCAACTGCGTCGGGATATCCCGCTGACAGTGAATGTTGTGGACCCGCTGGGTAACTACCTGATGCGCTACACGCCGGATGTGGATTTGCGCGGCATGTACAAGGACGTCATGAAGCTCCTGAAGCTGTCCAACATTGGCTGACTCGTGCGCCATGTGGGCCGAGCGGCATCCGCGCGAGGGAACCCTGGGGATTTCGTGGTCACAAGGGGATGTGACCGTCCTGGTCTGTGACGCCGACAGATCGGCGTCGCTATTTGGAGCTTCGTAAAATATGGTCATGAATGTGTCCCCCGTGTCCCGGCCGCTGCTGTCGGATCGTCAATGGCGCTGGTTCCGCTCCGTCGCACGGGCCACCTGGTTGTTGTGTATCGGGGTGGTCATCCTGGGTGCCTATGTCCGGTTGTCCGATGCGGGTCTGGGCTGTCCGGACTGGCCTGGCTGTTATGGGCACGTTGGCGTGCCACAGGCGGCAGAAGAAGTGGCGCGCGCGAATGCGGCCTTTCCGGAACGGCCGGTCGAAATCGATAAGGCCTGGAAAGAAATGATTCACCGCTATTTCGCCAGTGGTGTCGGCCTGGGAATCCTGGTTCTGTTGATCATGGGCTGGAAGGCGGCACCCGTATCACGCGGGTTCTTGCTGGGGCTGTTTGGTCTGGTGTGCTTTCAGGGCATATTGGGGATGTGGACAGTGACCTGGCAGCTCAAGCCGGCTGTGGTCACGGCGCATCTGCTCGGTGGCATGACCACTCTCGCGTTGCTGACCTGGCTTAATGTACAGGTGGGACGCGCGCGCCATATGCCCGGCGGACATGACGATCCATCAGCGTCGACCTCGGCCATGGATCATGGCCGCTCACCGGCCTCGAAAGGGTTGCGCCGGTTCGCCGTCCTGGCTTTTGTCGTACTGGGGATGCAGGTATTCCTGGGCGGCTGGACCAGTACCAACTACGCCGCGCTGGCGTGCACCGATTTTCCAACCTGCCATCAGCAATGGTGGCCGGAAGCGGATTTTGACGAAGCCTTTGTGATCTGGCGCGGGCTGGGGGTGAATTACGAATTTGGCGTACTTGATTCGCCGGCGCGCACCGCGATTCACCTGTCGCACCGCATCGGCTTCCTGGTGGTCACCGCGGTGTTTCTGGCGCTGAGCGTGCTGTTATGGCGTGAGCGGCGCCAGGCCTGGGCGGTGGCTCTTCTCCTCGCGCTGGCCGCGCAGATCGTGATCGGCATCAGCACGGTGCTGTACAGCTTGCCCCTCTGGCTGGCCACGGCGCATAACGCGGGCGCGGCGGTACTGGTGATGTTGATGACCGCGCTGAACGCGCGATTGCGAATGCCGCACAATGGCTAGAACCATGGCTCTCTCCATCCAACATCCCTCGCTGCGCGAGTACTGGGAACTGACCAAGCCGCGTGTCGTCATGCTGCTGGTGTTCACTGCCGTGATCGGGATGTTTCTCGCCACGCCGGGTGCGGTGCCATGGGACATCCTGGTGGCGGCCAGCACCGGCATCTGGTTGTGTTCGGCAGCGGCGGCGGTGGTCAATCAGTGGGCGGACCGCGAGATCGATGCGCGGATGGCGCGGACCCGCAATCGGCCGCTGCCTTCGGGCAGCGTCTCGACGGCCCACGCGCTGGGCTTTGCTGCGCTGCTCTGTGTGGGCGGGGCCGTGCTGCTCGAGCTGTACGTGAACACCCTGACGATGGTGCTGACGCTGATCTCGCTGGTGGGATATGCGCTGATTTACACCGTGTTTCTGAAGCGCGCCACACCGCAGAACATTGTTATTGGCGGTGCGGCCGGTGCGGCCCCGCCGCTGCTCGGCTGGGTGGCGGTTACCAATCAGGTCGACCCGGAGGCGCTGATCCTGTTCCTGATCATTTTCGCCTGGACGCCGCCGCACTTCTGGGCGCTGGCGCTGGACCGGGAAAAGGAATACGCCAACGCCGGCATTCCCATGTTGCCGGTAACGCATGGCGCGCAATACACGCGGCTACAGATTCTGCTGTACACCGCGATTTTGTTTGCCATCACCTTGTTGCCGCTGGCCATCGGAATGAGCGGCTGGCTTTACGCGCTGGCCGCCGTGCCTCTGGGCGTGGTGTACCTGTACAAGACCTGGGTGCTGTATCGGCGTGTGCCGGCGGGCCTGGCGGGCTGGTTATTTACCTACAGCATCGTGTATCTGATGCTGCTATTCGCCGCGCTGCTGCTCGATCATTATCTGGTGCGGGCGTAAAACGACAACGCCCAGCGCGGGGCCGGGCGTTTACGGTCAATTACGATTACAGGAAGTTGAAGCCTAGTCGGCTTCGAGGGCCTTGCGTATCTTTTTCATCGCGGCGACTTCGATCTGACGGATGCGTTCGGCCGATACCCCGTACTCATCGGCCAGTTCTTGCAGGCCGGTCTTCTGCTCCGTGAACATCCAGCGTCGCCGGATGATGTCCTGCGAGCGCGAATCCAGGGCATTGATGGCGCCGGTCATCCGCTGCATTTGCCGGTCTTCCCATTCCGCGTTCTCGACCGCCGGTGCGGGGTCCTGGCCTTCGGCGGCGAGATATTCCTCAGGAGCGTAGGGGGCATCCTCGTTGTCGCCACTGCCGCCGAGGCTGGTGAAGTCAATGTCCTGGCCGGACAGCCGGCGCTCCATCTGCAGCACGGTCTCGGGCTTGACGTTGAGATCTCGTGCAACCGCTTCGACTTCGGCGTTGTTCATCCAGCCCAGCCGCTTTTTCTGGCTGCGCAGGTTGAAGAACAGCTTGCGCTGGGCCTTGGTCGTGGCGATTTTCACGATCCGCCAGTTCTTGAGGATGTACTCGTGGATTTCGGCCTTGATCCAGTGCACGGCAAAGGAAATCAAGCGTACTCCCACATCCGGATCAAACCGGCGCACCGCTTTCATCAGGCCGACGTTGCCCTCCTGGATCAGGTCTGCCAGCGGCAGACCGTAGCCGAGGTAACCCC
Organism: Oceanococcaceae bacterium; assembly: GCA_039768115.1. Taxonomy (GTDB): domain Bacteria; phylum Pseudomonadota; class Gammaproteobacteria; order Nevskiales; family Oceanococcaceae; genus MS8. Next base: position 3,873 of record JBDNBC010000193.1, on the reverse strand, counting down.
GTGCGATATGCACAACATGGCGCAGGTTGGAGAGGATCAGGTTCTGCGCCGCTTGCAGGTCATCATGATCGCGCAAGTCGCGCGCCAGTTGCTGCTCGTCGTCTACGCTGAGAACCGGAATCCGGTTGACCGAACCAATGTAGGCGTCAAGGCTGCCGCCGAGCGGTACCGGCATCGCCGCGGTGGTGCGTAAAGCCAGAGATGTCGTCATGTCTTGATGTCCCATATCGGTAATTTAGCACTCTAGTAGTGAGAGTGCCAATAGCTGCGTATGGGAGTGTCGAACGCGACGAAAGTTCCGTTATTCGCTGCGGGTTCGCATCCGTTGTAACTGCCAGCGCACGACGAGAATGGTCGTCGTGGCGGCGAGCAGCGGGGCGCCGAGATAGAGCCACAGCAACAGAGCGCCGCTGGGCGCGTGCACCGTCAGCGGGAGTGCCAGAAGGGCCTCCAGAGGCGCCAGTCCCGCACGCAGTGCCGCGTTGCCGAGCGGCAGCAGCAGGTGCGCCACTACGGCCGCCGCGCCGCCCAGGAGTAGCGCGTGCAGCACGTGGGGTCGCATGATGAAGCGATCCGTGGCACCGAGCAGGGTCATGACCGCAATCGCGGGCTGTTCCCGGGCCAGACGCCCGCCGACGCTGCCGGCAATGATGGCCATGCCGGCGCCGAGCAGGATCAGCGTCAACACATAGCCGCTGTTGCGCACCAGCGCGTATAGCGCCAGGTTGCGGTCCCGCTCGTCGCGGTCCCACCAGACATCGTCAATCCGGGGGTGCTCACGCCAGCGTGCGGTCATGTCGGCCGCGGCGGCGGCGGCCAGCGCGGTATCGAGTCGAACGGTGGTTGTGGCCGGCACGTCCAGCGTATCGCGCAGAGCATCTTGCGCCGACAGGCCCAGGTAATCGGCAAAAGCCGTGCGCGCGGCGTTCGCGGAGAGATGATCCCAGCCCTGGACGCCCTCACTGTCGCGTAGCACGGCATCGACTTCGCGTTGCGTGTCAGGCTGGTCGTCGCGCAGAAATAACACGGCCGCGCCACCGCTGCGTTGCGCCATGGCGCTGCCGAGCGTGTCCTGCAGTGTCCATAGCAATGCCGGCAAGGCCAGCGCCGTGGCCACCACCAGCACCAGCATGATGTCGGCCAGAGGCAAGGCACGGAGCGCGCCGGGCTGCAGCCGGCGCAGACCATGCGGCACCATCATGCCGGCATGCCCGGAACGGATGCGACCTGGACGGCGTGATCCTGCAGATGCCAGCGGGTTGCGGGGTAGCTGGCAATCAGGGATTCATCGTGGCTGGCCACGATCACGCTGACACCAAAGCCGTTGATCTGCCGAAACAGCCCCAGAATGTCATGCGCCAGCGCGGCATCCAGGTTGCCGGTGGGCTCGTCGGCGAGCACCAGGCGCGGGCCGGCCACCAGCGCCCGGGCGATGGCCACGCGAGCCGCTTCGCCACCGGAGAGATGGGCGGGGTGGCTATCGCCGCGTCCGTCCAGCCCGACGCGCGCCAGCGCCCGCGCCACCCGCCGGTCACGCTCGGCCCGGCGCAGGCCGCCGCGAATGTCCAGGCTGAGGCCGACATTGGCGGCCACCGAGCGGTCCATCAGCAGCATCGGGTCCTGAAAGATCAAGCCCAGGTGCTGCCGGTAGGCCGGGATGTCGACCGCACTCAGCATGGTGATGTCCCGGCCGTTGACATGAATATGCCCCTGCGAAGGTCGCTCGATGCCGGCAATCAACTTGAGCAGGGTGCTTTTGCCGGCGCCGGAGCGTCCGGTCAGCCAGGCGAATTCACCCTCGCCCAGGGTCGCGCAGACGTTTTTGAACACGCGTGTCCCCGGCGGGTAGCGCTTGCAAACGTTGGTGAGCTGCAGCAGGGACGTCATCTACCGGGACGCATGGCCGCTAAGCAGGGCATCGACATAGGCCTCGGCGGAAAATGGCCCGAGGTCATCGAGTTGCTCGCCCACGCCGATATAGCGGATGGGCAGGGCGAGGCGCTCGGCAATCGCGAACAACGTGCCGCCACGGGCCGTTCCATCAAGTTTGGTGACCGCCAGCCCCGTCAGGCCGATCGCCTCATGAAACTGCACGGCCTGGTGCAGGGCGTTGTTGCCGGCCGTCGCGTCGACCACCATGAGCATTTCATGCGGGGCATAAGCCTCCTGCTTTTGCAGCACCCGCTTGATCTTGCGCAGTTCGTCCATCAATCCGGACTGGGTGTGCAGCCGCCCGGCTGTATCGGCCAGCAGAACATCGGCCCCCCTGGCCCGCGCGGCTGTGTAGGCATCAAAAATCACCGACGCCGCGTCCGCATTCTGCCCCTGGTCAACAATCTGCACGCCCCCGCGTTCCGCCCAGCGTGCCAGCTGATTGACGGCACCCGCCCGGTAGGTATCGCCCGCGGCCACCATCACTTTTTTTCCCGAGCGCGCCAGTTGCGCAGCGATCTTGCCCAGCGTGGTGGTCTTGCCCACGCCGTTGACGCCAACGCCCATGAGGACATAGGGCTTGATGAAGTCATGAAAGACCAGCGGTTCCTCGCAGGGACGCAGCAAGTCGATCAACGTGGTGCGCAGCGCTTTCTGCAGCTGGTCAGCACGCTTGATCCGACCAGCATTGACTTCATTGCGCAGGTTGTCGCAGATCTTCTGGCTGGCCGTGACGCCCAGATCGGCACTGAGCAGCAGATCCTCGAAGTCGTCCAGGGCAGCCGCATCAATCACCTGCCCCGGCAGCAGGTTGGCGAGGTCGTAGGTCAGCCAGGAGTCGCCCCGGTTGATCTTCGCGCGCATGCGGCCAACAAAGCCGGTGGAGGTATCGGCAGACATGCCATCTCGATGCATCGAATAAATGCGGATTCTACTGTGCCTGACGGCTGTCATCCGAGGCGGCGTTGGCCGGTCTGGCGGAGGTGACGCGCAATACCCGCGAAGGCAACCATTGCGCGCTGACGGTGCCGGGCCCAGCGGCCGACGCGAGCCAGCGCATCGCGCTGTCCGCATCCCATGCGGGCAGCGTGGTCAGCGGAATATTCAGCTGCCCAAACAGGGCGAGCGTGCGCACATGGCCGGCATGCCCGACCCACAAGGCGTCCGCGTTGCTGTCATCGGGGATGTCAATCATGTGGCCCTGCCCATCCACCGACCACAGCCGCACGATGTCCTGCTCGCGACGCCAGACCTGCTGTGGATGCTCGCCATTGAGCAGGACCGGCGCGGCGGGCGTCGACGCGGCGCTGTTCTTCACCAGCCAGGAGCGCAGGGACGCGGGTGTCCAGGACGGTACGGCACGGAAACCCTGTGCCTGAAGTACCGGCCGCGGATCGCCATTCCAGATCAGGTTGAGGCGATCGGGGCGATCGGTGAACAGCAGCGCCATCGGCGCGCTCTGCGGGGCGGTGTGCGGCGGGGTAGGAACGAGAATCACGCAGAGGACCAGACTGATCGCCAGCGGCAGCAGCGGGGTGGGCCGTGGCTGCCGCTGATGCCGGCGAAAGCCCAGTGTGACCAGGCTCGCCCAGAGGCCCGCCACGCCCAGCAACAGCAGGGCCCTGTCCGGCAGCACCTCGCCAAGAATCAGCGCGGCGAGGGTGGCGGCCGTAGTAATTGCGGCGAGCAACCAGTACACCGCCAGACGCTGAACCCGGCTCTTGTGGGTGGCCACCAGGCCCGCCAGCAAGAAGGCCAGACTGGCGCCGGTGCCGAGTTCAGTAATGGAGCCCAGCGTCGCCTCATGCACGGAGAGCAAGGCCGGCGGCGCCGCGACCAGGACCTCCAGTGCAGCGAACAGCAGGGCTGCGCCCGCGACGCCGGCAACCAGATGTGCGCCCTCGCGACGGCGTCCGGCAACGCCGTAGCAGAGAGTGGCGG
>JBDNBC010000192.1:0-12728 GCA_039768115.1 Oceanococcaceae bacterium | reverse complement strand
GCCTCGACCATCTGGTTGACGGTGTTGCTGCCACCGCCACCGACGCCGATGACCTTAATCACCGCGTCGCGGGTGGGGGCTTCCATTACTTCAAAAATCTCGTCACTTTTCATCGGATTATCTCCTTGCGGATCGGAATGTTGCGTTGCTGCGTTGTTGCGTGGTCAGAAGTTGCGTTGGAACCAGCTTTTCAGAGCCTCCCAGCGGGAGGCCAAGCTGGCGCCACCCCCCGTGGCCGCACCCACGGAGCCAGCCTGCTTGCCGAAGCGCAGCAAACCGATTGCCGTAGCATATGCGGGATTGGTCGTGACCTCCTCAAGGCCACTGGTATTCAGCGGCAAGCCCACCCGGGCCGGTCGCTCGAAAATCTCTTCGGCCAGCAGGCCGATGCCGGGCAGATTGGCACTGCCGCCGGTGATCACGACGCCGCCGGCGGGCAGCGGATGATCGAACCCGCCCTCGCGCACCCGGCGCAGCGCGAGGCGGAAAATCTCATCGACCCGCGCCCGCACGACCTCGGTGAGCATGTGCCGGCTGACCATCCGTGATGGCCGGTCGCCGACATCACGAACCTGCACGTCATCCTCGCCATCGATCAGCTCCGGCACGGCACAGGCGTGCTCGACCTTGATCGCCTCGGCGCCAGCGAACGGCGCGCGCATGGCCACCGCGATGTCGTTGGTGATGTGGTCCCCGCCCAGAGGAATGACGGCGCTGTGACGCAGAGAACCCTGCTGGAATACCGCGATATCCGTGGTGCCGCCACCAATGTCCAGCAGCACCACGCCCAGCTCGCGTTCATCTTCATTCAGCACGGCATGGGCCGCTGCCAGCGATTGCAGAATCAGCCGGTTCGCGACCAGGCCGCAATGGCTGATGCATTTCTGCAGATTTTGCGTGGCGCTCTTGCCGGCCGTCACCATGTGCACCCGGGCCTCCAGGCGCACGCCCGACATCCCGACCGGCTCCGTGATGCCATCCTGATCATCGAGCATGTACTCCTGCGCCAGCACATGCAGCACCTGCTGGTCTGCACCAATGGCCAGCGCCGAAGCCGAGCTGATCACCCGCTCCACATCTTTCGCCGTCACCTCGCCGTGCGGCTTAGCCACGGGAACAATGCCCTGCGAGTTCTGGCTGTTGAGGTGGCTGCCGGTAATGCTTGCGAACACCGACTGCACCGTGCACGACGCCATTTCGTTGGCCTCCTGCACCGCGGCCTGGATGGCCTTGGTGGTGGAATCGATGTTGACCACCACACCCTTCTTAATGCCGCGGGACGGAGCCTCACCGTGACCGACCACCCGCACATGACCATCGGGTCCCACTTCGCCGATCAGCACCACGACCTTGGACGTACCCAGGTCAAGACCTACACACAAATTTGAATCAGGACGCCGGCTCATGCCTGTCGCTCCAAAATAAAGGGAAGAGCCGATGTCGTATCGGAAGAGTCCGCAGCGGGTTGCCACTGCACGGCATAGGCATGGCGATGGCGCATGTCGATGGAGCGCACGTCCGCCAGCCGCGGGCGCAGCACCGGTAACGCATGCGTCGTCAGGCGACGCAGGGCGCGCTCCCAGTCCGGCCGGCCCAGCTCGACCGCCACACTCTGGCCGTCCCAGTTCAGATGCAACGCCAGCTGGTTGCCGGGACGCAGTATCAGCCGCTCAACACGGCACCCCGCGCAGCCCGCCGCCATTTCGCGCAGCACCACCACCATGTCGGCCAGACGCGAAGGATGACTGCGAACCACCGGCAATGCCAGATTGTCCGGGATGGGGACAGTGAGTTTGCTGCCGGCGGCGGTCAGCACACCGCCATCGGCCAGCTGCGCGATGGGCGTGTGCTCCTTGACATGCATCGCCAGCCGGTCGGGCCAGAGGCGCTCGGCGCGCACCGTCGCCACCCAGGGCAGTTGCCCCACTGCTGCCTGAATGGCATGGCTGTCGACACCGAAAAAGCCTTCTCGCAGTGTGGGCCGCACCGCCGCATCCAGATCCGCCATGCGGGTGTACTCCAGCGCGCCGTACAGCTCCAGGCTGAGGGGCTGCGCACCCAGTCGCGCAAGCCCACCGAACAGCACCGCCAGCACAACCAGCATCAGCATCGCCCCCCAGGGCACATCCATCGGCACGCGTGCATCGGCAGCAGAGTCATGGCGGCTCATGCCACACCTCCGGGCGCAGGCAGGGTCTGTTCGAGAATGGCCAGCACCAGTGCCGTAAAGTCGAGACCCGCCGCCTTGGCCGCCATCGGCACCAGGCTGTGCGAGGTCATCCCCGGTGACATGTTGGCTTCGATCAGCCACGGTTGCTGCTGGGCATCCAGCAACAGATCGATGCGGCCCCAACCGCGCCCGTCGAGCGCGGTGAAGGCCTGTTGCGCGAGACTCTGCAGGGCCTGGGTGCGCTCGGCGCCGAGGTCTTCGGGTACGCGGTACTGCGTGGTGTCCAGCTCGTACTTGGCCGCGTAGTCGTAGTACGCATTGGCCGGGATGATCTGGATCAGCGGTAGGGCCTGATCCCCGAGCAACGCCGCGGTGTATTCGCCACCGCCCTCAATTCCCTGTTCCGCCAGAACCCGGGAATCCTGCCGTGCCGCACGGGCATAGGCTGCGGGGATGTCCTCGCGCGTTGTCACCCGCGACAACCCCACACTGGAGCCTTCGCGCGCCGGCTTGATAAACAGCGGCAGGCCGAGATCGGCCGCCGCCGCGTGCGCGTCGTCGACGCTGTGCAGCACCCGGTACGCGGGCGTTGGCAAGCCGCAGGCCTGCCAGATCTGCTTGGTCAGCAGCTTGTCCATCGCGACCGCGGAGGCCGCCATGCCGCTGCCGGTATAGGGCAGGCCCAGCAGGTCCAGCACGGCCTGGGTCTGGCCGTCCTCACCGCCGCGGCCATGCAGCGCAATAAACACCCGGTCGTAGCCCTCATCGCGCAGCCGCAAGATGCGCTCGGGCGACGCGTCGATCAGCGTGGCATCCACCTGGCTTGCCAGCAGCGCCGCATGCACGGAGGCGCCGGAATCCAACGATACCGCGCGCTCATCGGACCAGCCCCCGTAGAGCACGGCCACCTTGCCAAAACGGCTCATGCCGGCTCTCCCACAATGCGCACTTCGGCCTGCAGGGCGATACCGAATCGCTCACGCACGGCTCGCTGCACTCGCAGCATCAGCGTTTCGATGTCAGCGGCCGTGGCCGCGCCGCGATTGAGGATGAAATTGGCGTGCTTGGTCGACACCTCGGCATCGCCCTCGACGGCCCCCTTGAGGCCGGCGCGCTCGATCAGCTCGGCGGCGAAGTGTCCTGGCGGATTGCGGAACACCGAGCCGCATGACGGGCGCCCGACCGGCTGCCGTGCACGACGCTCGGCAAGCATGGTTCTCAGCTGCGTCTGCAGTTCCCCGGCATCCGCGCCGGGCGCAAATTCCAGCTCGGCGGCGACAAAACACATCTCCGGCTCGGGCATCTGCAAGCTGCGATAGCTCGCCTGGAAGGCGGCGGCCGGATGCTCCTGACGTTGGCCCTGGCGGTTCACCGTTGTCACCGCGCGCACCACCGGCCAGGTCTCGCCGCCCCAGGCCCCGGCATTCATCGCCAGCGCCCCGCCAATCGTGCCGGGGATGCCGCCGAGGAACGTCGCTCCGGCCCAGCCGCGCCGGGCCGCCTGCGCGGCCAGCGTGGCGCAATGGACGCCGGCACCCACGCGTACCCGGCCCTGGGCCTGCCAGTCGATGTCGTCCAGCGTGTTGTAGAGATTGACCACGGCGCCCGGCCAACCGCCATCCCGCACCAGCAGGTTGCTGCCAAGGCCGACGAACAGCACCGGCCCGCGCTCCTGCGCGAGGAAGTGGCCAAGATCCGCCGCATCCGCCGGCCGGTACCAGACACGCGCTGCGCCGCCGGCCCGCCAGCTCACGTGCGCGGCCATGGGTTCGGCACGACGCAGCTCACCCCGCAGCGCCGTCGATGAAGCAAAGGCCGCCATCATGCGCCGGCTCCGGCCGGGGCCAGGCCCGTTGCCATCAGTTGTTGTGCCTGCTGGCTGATGTCGCCCGCCCCCATGAAGAGCAGAAGATCACCCGGCATCGCAATGCGGGCCAGCTGGGCCGGCAGGGTGTCGAGGGTGTCAACAAAGACCGGCTCGACCGCGCCGCGCAAGCGAATGGCCCGTGTGAGGCTGCGTCCGTCGGCCTGTGCGATCGGCTTCTCGCCCGCCGGGTAGACCTCGGTCAGCAACAGCGCGGGGGCGGTGGACAACACGCGCGCGAAATCCTCAAATAAGTCGCGGGTTCTGCTGTAGCGATGGGGCTGGAAGATCAATACGCAGCGCCGCTCCGGCCAGGCCTCGGCCACCGCCGCCAGCGTTGCCTCAAGCTCGCGCGGGTGATGGCCGTAATCATCGATGACCAGCGCCTGTCCGCCCTGCGGCAATGGCAGCTCGCCGAGCACTTCGCACCGCCGACCCACACCCTTGAAGGTGGCCAGACTGTCGGCGATGTCCGCAGGAGCAAGGCCCAGTTCGGTGGCTACGGCCAGGGCCGCCGTGGCGTTCTGGACGTTGTGCCGGCCCGGCAGAGCCAGCCGCACCGGCACGGGCGCCTGACCGGGCGCGGTGAAGTCGAATACGCTGCAGGCCCCGTCCGCACGCAGGTTCGATGCGCGGTAATCGGCCTGCGCGGCAAATCCGTAGGTTGCAAAGGGCCGGCCCACATCGGCGCAGCGTTTCATCAGCTCGGCATCGTCCGCACACAGTAGCGCCAGTCCATAGAACGGCAGCTGGTGGAGAAACTGGATATAGCTGGCGTAGAGCTGCTCCGGGTCGTGACCGTAGGTCTCCATGTGGTCCATGTCGACATTAGTGACGACGGAGATCATCGGCGTGAGATGCAGGAACGACGCGTCGCTTTCGTCGGCTTCGGCCACCAGATAGGGGCCAGTGCCCAGCGCCGCATTGGCACCGGAGCTTTTCAACCGGCCGCCGATCACGTAGGTCGGGTCCAGCTGACCGGCGGCAAGCACCGTCGCGGTGAGGCTGGTGGTCGTCGTCTTGCCATGGGTGCCGGCAATGGCAATCCCGAAACGGAAGCGCATCAGTTCGGCGAGCATTTCGGCACGACGAATGACCGGCACTCGGCGGGCCAAGGCCGCGGCCACCTCCGGGTTGCGACTGTCCACCGCGCTGGAGCGCACCACCACATCCACCGCATCGACATGTGCCGCGTCATGGCCGATGTACACCCGCGCGCCCATCTGCCGCAAACGCTCCACGGCACCGGATTCCTTCATGTCCGAGCCGGTCACGGTGTAGCCCAGGTTGACCAGCACTTCGGCAATGCCGGCCATGCCGGAACCGCCGATACCAACGAAATGCACCCGCGCCACCTGGCGCAGGCGGGCATCGAGCATGCGGCTGATGGCGGCGGCGTCAATCACGTCCCACCCCCGCGATGTGAAAGCTGCGCTCCACCATCTGCATGACGGTGTCGCGACGGGCCGCGGCCCGGGATGCGCGCGCGCGTTTGTGCACTGCGGCCCGGTCGTGATGCAGGCCGCGCAGCAGGTCGGCCAGATCGGCCGCGGTTACGCTGCGCTCTGGCAGCAGCCACCCGCCACCGGCCTCGACCAGGTGCCGCGCGTTCGCGGTTTGATGATCATCGATGGCGCCGGGCAGCGGGATACAGATGGCCGGCAGGCCCACCGCCATGACTTCCGCCAGCGTCAGCGCGCCCGCCCGGCAGATGACCAGATCCGCCGCCGCATACGCCCCCGGCATATCCGCGATGAAGGACTCGGGCTGCACGTCCAGCCCTGCGCGGGCATACGCCTGTTCCGCCTCGTCATTGGTGCGCCCGCCCTGGTGGCGAACCTGCGGACGGTCATCGGCGGACAGCAGCGCCAGCGCTTCCGGCACCAGATGATTCAGTACCCGGGCACCCTGGCTGCCGCCCAGAATCAGCACCCGCAAGCGCGGCCCATCCGCAGCCGGGCGGTCATCCGGCCCGGGCAGCGCGAGAATCTCGGCGCGCACCGGGTTGCCCACAATGTCGACCGCGCGACGGGCAGCAAAGGCACCCGGATACGCCGCCAACACCTGCGCCGCCAGCGGCGCGAGAAAACGGTTGGTCGACCCCGCGCGCGCATTCTGCTCATGGATCATCAGTGGCACCCGCAGCAACGCCGCTCCCAATCCCCCCGGGGCTGCGACATAGCCGCCAAACCCCATCGCCAGATGGGGGCGCAAGCGCAAAATCACGCGCATGGCGGCCAGTGCAGAACGCAGCAGCATCCATGGCGCGGCGATACGGGCGCGCCAGCCCTTGCCGCGCACCCCGGATACGCGAATCGGCGAGAAGCCAATGCGAGCCGCCGTTACCAGGCGCTCTTCCATGCTCTGCGGCGCGCCAAGCCAGTGCACCTCGGCGCCGCGCTGTCGCAGGGCCTCGGCATAGGCCAGGCCGGGCATGATGTGCCCGCCGGTGCCGCCGGCCATGATCAGCACCCTCATGGTCCGTCTCCGGCGGTCTCGGCCTCGAGGCCGGCCCCCCGAAACAGGGCGATGGCGCCCCAGCACGCGAGCAAATGGCTGCCGCCGTAGCTGAAGAACGGCAGGGGCAAACCCTTGGTCGGCACCAGGCCCATGTTCACGGCGAGGTTCAGCCCGGCCTGCATCACCAGCCAGAAGCTCAGAAGAATGCTCAGGTGACCAGCAAATTCCTGACCGTTTTCATACGCCTGATGAGCAATGCGCCAGCCACCCAGCAACAGCAGTGCAAAGCCCGCGAGCAGCAGCAGTACGCCGAACAGACCGAATTCCTCGGCGAAGATCGCAAAGATAAAGTCGGTATGGGTTTCCGGCAGATACAACAGCTTCTGCACGCTGTTGCCCAGGCCCTCACCGAACAGATGACCGCGGCCGATGGCAATCAGCGACTGGGTGAGCTGAAACCCGCTATCGAAGGCTTCGGCCCAGGGGTCGCGGTAGCTCAGCAGGCGCTCAAAACGATAGGGCTCGAACACGATCAGCAGATACAAGCCCACCGCCCCGGCAGTGACCAGCACCGCACAGTGCCAGGCCGGCGCCCCGGCCACGAACAGAAAGGCGAATACCACCGCCAGTATCACCGCCGTTGCGCCGAAGTCCGGCTCCATCAACAGCAGCAGCGCAGCGACAATGATCGGCACCAGCGGCTTGAGCATCCCCCAGCCCCCCGCCCGCAGTGCGGCCTTGTGCCGCACGGCATATGCCGCTACGTAGATGAACAACCCCAGCCGGGCGAACTCGCTGGCCTGCAGTCGCACCGGACCCAGATCGATCCAGCGTTGCGCGCCGTTAACGCTGACGCCGACGCCCGGCAACAGCACCAGCAGCAGGCTCAGCAGGGACAGGCCCAGCAGCGCATAGCTCCAGCGCTGATAGAGTGCCAGCGGAATGTTCAGCACCACGAGCATCATCAGTAGCCCAACGCTGGCATACATCATCTGCCGGTCGAAGAAGTAGCCGGGGTCGTTCCAGCCGCGATCAGCCACGGCGACCGACGCTGAGCCGACCATGATCAGGCCCATGCCGAGTAGCAGGCTCGCCACCAGCAGTACACCCCGATCCAGTCGGGCCAGCTCCGCAAAGCGATGGGCCAGCGCCGTCATGCGTCCCGCCCCTGCTCGACTAGCGCCCGGAACTGGGCGCCGCGATCTTCGTAGCCAGCAAACTGATCAAAGCTTGCACACCCGGGTGATAGCAGCACGGCGTCCCCCGACTGCGCCAGCGCGCGCGCGCGCGCCACGGCATCGGCGAGCGTGTTGACCCGCTCGACAGCCACCGCATCCCCGAGCTGCTCGCGGATACGCAAGGCGTCCTGACCGAAGACCAACACTTTGCGCGCCTTGGCCGCCAGTACCGTGCGTAGCGGCACGAAGTCCCCGCCCTTGGACTGGCCACCGAGCAGCACGACCAGCGGCCCGTTCATCCCGTCGACCGCGGCCTCTACCGCACCGACATTGGTTCCCTTGGAGTCATTGATCCAGATGACGCCCCGTTGCGTCGCCACCCACTCGCAGCGGTGCGGCAAACCCGGAAACGCACGCAGCCCGGCCAGCGCGCGGGTGCGGTCCCAGCCCAGGGCATCACTGATGGCAAGTGCCGCGGCCGCATTGGCGTGATTGTGACGTCCGACCAGCTTCAGCTCCGCTGTATCGCAGATGCGCTGCCCGCCGGCATCGACGCCCTCATTGACCACCCGATACTGCGCCGTGGCGGCACGACCGAAATACACGCGTGAGCCCGTTGCCGGCAGATCGCGCACATGGCCGTCGTCCGCGTTGAGGACGGCCACACCGGCCGCGGCGACTGCCCGCCCTTTGGCGTGGATGTAGTCGCGCAGCGTGCCATGGCGATCGAGATGGTCCGGGCTGATGTTCAGCACGGCGCCCACCGTCAGCGCCGTGTCGGGCTCACACAGATCAAGCTGGAAGCTCGACAGCTCCAGCAAATACCCCTCGGCATCGGGATCCAGGATGTCGAGTGCCGGCGGTGCGAGATTGCCCCCGGTAGGCCAGCGCAGTCCGGCCGCACGGGCCATCTCGCCCAGCGCCGTCACAACCGTACTTTTGCCGTTGGAGCCGGTCACCCCGACCACCGGCCGGTCGGTGGCGCGCAGAAAGACAGCGATGTCCCCCAGGCGCGGAATGCCGGCATCGTGCGCCGCCACCAGCAGCGGGTGATCGAGCGGCAGGCCGGGAGACACCGCCAGCCAGTCGACTCCGGCCAGCAGCGCGGCCACATCCGTGTCCCCGCTGGTAAAGGTCGCCGACGGGCATTCGGCCTGCAAGGTATCCCGCCCCGGCACTGAGCGGCGCGAATCCCAGGCGCGCACGGCAAACCCGGAGGCGCTGAGAAAGCGCAACAGACTGCGCCCGGTCAAGCCCAGGCCGCAGATTAGTACCGTACGGCCCAGGTCGGAAAATCCGCGGGCCGCCATCAGCGCACCTTCAACGTGGCCAGGCCGATCAACACCAGCACCAGGGTGATGATCCAGAAACGCACAATGATTTTGGGCTCGGCCCAGCCGGCCAGTTCAAAGTGATGATGCAGCGGTGCCATGCGGAAAATCCGCTTGCCGCGCAGCTTGAAGCTGCCGACCTGCAGGATGACCGACACCGTTTCGGCGACAAAAATACCGCCCATGATGAACAGCACCAGTTCCTGACGCACCAACACGGCCACCACGCCCAGCGCCGCCCCCAGCGCCAGCGCGCCGACGTCTCCCATGAACATCTGTGCGGGGTAGGTGTTGAACCATAAAAACCCCAGGCCCGCGCCGCAAATCGACGCACAGAAGATGGCCAGTTCACCGACGCCGGGCACGGCCGGGATATTCAGATAGTCCGCGAAGGTGGCGTGGCCGGAAGCATAGGCAAAGATCGCCAGCGCCGCGGCGACCATCACGCAGGGCATGATCGCCAGACCGTCCAGCCCATCGGTCAGATTGACCGCATTAGACGAGCCGACGATGACCAGATAGGCCAGCAGCAGGAAGCCCAGCCCCAGCGGGATCGCCACATCCTTGAACACCGGCACATACAGTGTGGTGCTGACCTCGCTGGGTGCCAGCAGATAAATGGCGATGGCCGCCAGCAGTGCCGCGACGGACTGGCCGGCATACTTGTGTCGGGCTGACAAACCATCCGAGCTCTTGCGCTTGAGCTTGAGCCAGTCATCGAGAAAGCCGACGACCGCAAAGGCCAGGGTGCACAGCAAGGCAATCCACACCGCGGCGTTGCCCCAGTCGGCCCACAGCACGGTGCTGACAGCAACAGCGGCAATGATCAGAGTGCCACCCATGGTCGGCGTGCCCGCCTTGGTCTGGTGGCTTTGCGGCCCCAGTTCGCGAATCGGCTGCCCCACCCGCTGATATACCAGCCAGGCGATGAAGCGTGGCCCGAGCAGCAGCGCCACCAGAAACGCCGTCAATGCTGCCAGAATGGCGCGCAGCGTGATGTACTGAAACGCCCGCAAGGGGCTGAAGTCGGCAGACAGCCACTCGGCCAGATGATTAAGCATGCGCAGGCTCCGACTGCATCGCGGCGACAACACGGTCCATGCCGGCGCTGCGCGAACCTTTGACGAGAATGCTGGCGAATCGACGCCATTGCACGGGAAGCGCTGCGACCAGCGAGGCCACATCAGGGAAGCTCCGGCCATCTGTGCCGAAGGCCGTTGCCGCCTCGGCGGCAAGCGCGCCACAGGCCCATAGCGCATCAATGCCCTGTTCGCGCGCATCCAAACCAATTTCGGCATGCCAACGCGCGGCATCTCGCCCCAATTCCGCCATGTCGCCCAGGCACAGCAGGCGCGGCCCCGGCAGAGTCGCCAGGGTCGCAATCGCAGCTCGCACGGACGCCGGATTGGCGTTGTAACTGTCGTCGATGACAGTCTGACCACCCGCAAGGCGCAGGCGTCGCAGGCGCCCGCTGGCCGGCACGAAGTCCGCGAGGCCCTGCGCCATCTGCTCTGGCGTTACGCCCTGAGTGGCCGCCATGGCCGCCGCCGCCAGTGCATTGGTGACGTTATGCCGGCCCATCACCGGCAATTGCACCTCGACCTCGGCGCCCCCGACATGCAATGTGAACGCACTCCCTAATTCGGTGGCGCGGACAGCAGAGGCGCGGACATCGGCGTTCTGCCCGAACTCCACTCGACGACGTGCACCGGCGAAACCGCGCCACAAGTCGGCATAGGGGTCGTCGGCATTGATGACGGCGACACCGTCTGCGCGCAGCCCCTTGAAGATTTCTCCTTTCGCATGAGCCACACCATCCAGCGAGCCAAAGCCTTCGAGATGAGCCGGTCCGGCCATCGTCACCAGACCCACGTCTGGCTGTGCCCACTCACAGTAAGACGCAATTTCCCCGGCGTGATTTGCTCCCATCTCGATGACCGCCCACTGATCCTTCTCGCGCAGGCTGAGCAACGTCAGCGGCACCCCGAGATGGTTATTCAGGTTGCCCTGAGTCACCCCCCCCGGCGCACCCGTGCGCAGAATGGTGGCCAGCATGTCCTTCGTCGTGGTTTTGCCGTTGCTGCCGGTCAGGGCCAGTAACGGCCGGCGGGTTGACGCGTCACTCCCGCCCCCCCAATGCGCGCGCCAGCATCTGGCGAGCTGCTGCAGTGCGACCTCGGTATTGCTGACGACCCATTGCGGCAGCCGGTCATTTTGCGCGCGGTTGACAACGGCACCGGCCGCACCGGCCGCCCGGGCTTGCGCCAGAAACGCGTGGCCGTCCACCCGTGAACCGGCCAGGGCCACGAACAGTGTGCCGGGCTGCAAGGCCCGGGTATCAATGGTCACGCCGGCCACGGCCTCTGGCCACTCGCCCTGCAAATGGCTGCCGGGCATCGCCTCGAGCAGCATCGCGCGCGGAATCATGCCTGCACCTCGCGCAAGGTTCGGCGCAACTGGTCCACATCCGAAAAGGCCCGCATGTCATCGCCCAACTGCTGGGTCTGCTCATGGCCCTTCCCCGCCACCAGCACGATGTCGCGCTCGCCGGCCATGGCCACAGCCTGGGTAATAGCCTCGGCCCGATCATGAATGGCCCGCACCTGTCGTGGCTGGCGAAACCCGGCGCGAATGTCACCGAAAATCTGCTCCGGGTCTTCATGCCGCGGGTTGTCATCGGTCACAAATACGGTATCGGCGTGGCGCTCAGCGGCCGCGGCCATCAGCGGCCGCTTGCCGCGGTCGCGCTCACCACCGCAACCAAACACGCAAATCAACGATTGTGGTCGGTGCGCACGCACCGCACGCAGTGCCGCGTCGAGCGCCTCGGGCGTATGGGCGTAGTCCACGAGTGCCAGCGGTGCGCCGTCGACGCGTACCGTCTCCATGCGCCCCGGCACCGTACGCACCCGCGCCATCGAGGACAGCAGGCCGGCAATATCCGCGCCGCACGCCTCAGCCAGGCTGGCGGCCGCAAGCAAGTTGCTGGCGTTAAATTCCCCGTACAGCGGCACGTTGCCCTGCCATTCGTGGTCATCCACCGTCACGCTGAGCCTCAACCCTTGCGGCTGCGGCACTACGGCGCGCAGGTGCCAGCGGGCGTCGAGCGCACCGCCGTAGATACGGGCTGTGTACGGCGGGCGATCCGCCTTCTCCTGTCGCACCTGTTCCCAGGCCCGTCGCACCAGCGGCATGTCGCCATTGATGTGCACGGTTTGTGCCCCCGGCCAGGCCAGCAGCCGGCGCTTGGTGGCATGGTATTCGGCCACACTGGCGTGATAGTCAAGGTGATCCCGGCCCAGCGTGGTGAGGGCCACATGGGCGAAGGCCAAGCTATCCACCCGACCCTGTGCAATGGCATGCGATGACACTTCCATCGCCAGCGCGGTGCAGCCGGCATCCCGCGCCGCGGCGAGTTGCGCCTGCAGTTGCACGGGGTCGGGGGTGGTGTGCCGCCCTGGTTGATGCTGGCCATCGCGGTCCAGCCCCAGGGTGCCGAGGCTCGCCACCACATGGCCATTGAGGCGCATCAGCTGGGCCCACAGGTTGACCACCGAGCTCTTGCCATCGGTCCCGGTCACGCCCACCAGGGTCAGCTGTTCGGCGGGGTGATCATAGGCACGGGCCGCAATCGTTCCGGCCCGACGACCCAATCGCGGGACGGCGATACAAGGCACGACGGCCTGAACCGCCCGCAGCGTGTCCGGGTCGGCCCCGACGGGGTC
>JBDNBC010000191.1:0-6540 GCA_039768115.1 Oceanococcaceae bacterium | reverse complement strand
GATGCAGTCACGCCCATACCGTGCGTGTCGCCCTCGTCGTCCGGCAGATAGGGCACCGCACCGGGCACAAATGACCGCGCCAGAACATTGGTACCGCGAAACCAGACGTACTCGCACTGGGCGGCACGCGCCCACAGATCGGCATCCGCCGCGAAATCGGCGGCGAAGTCGCCGGTGCGAGTCAAACTGAGCTGGCAGCCGCTGCCAATACCAAACTCCGCCAGGACGGCGGAGGTGACAGCCGTTGGCGCCTGCCCGGCCGGGTAGTTTGGCCCGCCGGCGTACAAAAACTGATGGTAGGCATTCACGCCCGAGTCAATCACGCCCACGACAACGCGGGCGCTGTCATTCCGGGGCGTCGACGATGTATCTCGTCCCGCGTTGTCCGGCGCCACGCCGCCACTGCAACCCGCAAGGGCCATTGTCAACGCCGTCATCACCGGCAGAGCCCATCCTTGAGCCCAAGGCTTCATTCCCAAACGCATCGTATTTTTCTCCAGATAGTCGCGGTGAGCCTGCACAAACCATGCCCACTTTCCAGTACCACAGTGTAATGGCTGGACTCACGGGTGTCGGCCATAAAAAAACCCCGCACGAAGCGGGGTTCTTTTATAGCGAAAGCAGCGGGGCTTAGAAGCCGCCCATGCCGCCCATGTCGCCGCCACCCGGCATCGCCGGAGCCGGGTCATCCTTGGGGATGTCGGCAATCATGGCTTCGGTGGTCAGCAGCAGGCCGGAGATCGAGGCCGCGTTCTGCAGCGCCGTCCGGGTGACCTTGGTCGGGTCGAGAATGCCGTATTCCAGCATGTCGCCGTATTCGCTGGTCGCCGCGTTGTAGCCGAAGTTGCCTTCCCCATCGAGCACGCGGTTGACGACCACGCTCGGCTCGTCACCGGAGTTCGCTGAAATCTGCCGCAGCGGCTCCTGGATGGCCCGGCGCAGAATGGCGATACCCGCGTTCTGGTCGGCGTTGGCGCCTTCCAGGTTGGCAATCGCGGCCAGGCAGCGCACCAGCGCGGTGCCACCACCGGGGACCACGCCTTCTTCGACGGCGGCACGGGTGGCGTGCAGCGCATCTTCGACGCGGGCCTTCTTCTCTTTCATCTCGACTTCGGTCGCGGCGCCGACTTTGATCACGGCCACACCGCCGGCCAGCTTGGCCACGCGCTCTTGCAGCTTCTCTTTGTCGTAGTCGGAGGTCGCGTCTTCGACCTGGGCACGAATCGACTCGACCCGGGCCTGGATGTCGGCAGTCGAACCGGCACCGTCAACGATGGTGGTGTTTTCCTTGGAAATCTGCACCTTCTTGGCCTGGCCCAGCATGTCGAGGCTGGCTTTCTCGAGCTGCATGCCCTTGTCTTCGGCCACCACCACGCCGCCGGTCAGGGTGGCGATGTCATCAAGCATGGCCTTGCGGCGATCACCAAAGCCCGGGGCCTTGACCGCACACACCTTGACAATGCCGCGCATGTTGTTGACCACCAGGGTGGCCAGCGCTTCGCCTTCGACGTCTTCGGCGATGATCAGCAGCGGACGGCTGGCCTTGGCCACGCCTTCCAGGATCGGCAGCATGTCGCGGATGTTGCTGATTTTCTTGTCGAACAGCAGGATCAGCGGGTTTTCCAGCTCGACCTGCATGGTCTGCTGGTTGGTCACGAAGTACGGCGACAGGTAGCCGCGGTCGAACTGCATGCCCTCGACAACGTCGAGTTCGTCGTACAGGCCCGAGCCCTCTTCGACGGTGATCACGCCTTCCTTGCCGACCTTGTCCATCGCTTCGGCGATTTTCTGGCCGATCGACTCGTCGCTGTTGGCGGAAATCGTGCCGACCTGAGCAATCGATTTGGCGTCGTCGCAAGGCTTGGACAGCGTGTGCAGCTCTTCAACGACCTTAATGACGGCCTTGTCGATGCCGCGCTTGAGGTCCATCGGGTTCATGCCGGCGGAAACCGCCTTGATGCCTTCCTTGAGGATGGACTGGGCCAGCACGGTGGCCGTAGTGGTGCCGTCACCGGCGATATCGGAGGTTTTGGAAGCGACTTCCTTGACCAGCTGGGCGCCCATGTTCTCGAACTTGTCTTCCAGTTCGATTTCCTTGGCGACGGATACGCCGTCCTTGGTGATGGTGGGCGCGCCGAAGCTCTTGTCGAGCACGACGTTGCGGCCTTTGGGGCCGAGGGTGACCTTGACCGCATTGGCCAGGGTGTTGACGCCGGCCAGCATTTTCTGCCGGGCGGCATCGGAAAACTTGACTTCTTTGGCAGCCATGTTGATGTCCTTAAATAGTTACGAATGAATGATCGCGGCGGGGCGGTCTTACTCGATGATCGCCATGATGTCGTCTTCGCGCATGACGAGAAGGTCCTGGCCATCCACCTTCACTTCGGTGCCGGAATACTTGCCGAAGAGCACGGTGTCACCGACTTTCACATCCAGCGCGCGGACATCGCCGTTATCGTTGACCTTGCCGTTACCCACGGCCAGGACTTCGCCTCGCGAGGGCTTCTCAGCCGCCGTATCCGGGATCACAATCCCGCCAGCCGAGGTGGTTTCTTCTTCCAGGCGCTTGACGATCACGCGATCGTGCAGAGGACGCAGACTCATGAGTTATCTCCCAATGCAGATATCAGAAATGCGGACGCGGCCCACTCCAGGCCGCACCGTCGTTATCGGGCCGTTGAGTTGGCACTCTCCGGCTGCGACTGCCAAGTTTGGGGAGGCTTTGGGTGTTTCAAGAGCCCTGCGCGAAAAATTTCATGCGCCCGGGCCCATTTCATACATACGCCTGCGTACGGCACGCCGCGATAATCTGCTATCGTGTGCGGGATGTTGCACTGCAACGCAACAGCTCTCATTACACCCAGCTCGGGGAGGAACACATGTCTGATCTGAAACGCGTGGCCATTGTTGGCGGCGCCCGCATTCCCTTCTGCCGTTCGAACACGGCCTACGCGAAGATTTCCAACCACCAGATGCTGACCGCGGCGATCAACGCCGTTGTCGATAAATACAACCTCGCCGGCAAGACGCTGGGTGAAGTGGCCGGCGGCACGGTGCTGAAGCTGAACCCGCAGGACGTGATGACCCGCGAAGCGGTGTTGGAATCCAAGCTGCACCCGCATACACCGGCCTACGACGTCGGCCAGTACTGCGGCACCAGCCTGGAGACCACCATTCTGGTCGCCAACAAGATCGCCACGGGGCAAATCTAGTGTGGCATCGCGGCCGGCACCGACACCACTTCCGACGCGCCGATCATGATCAACGAAGATCTGCGCAAGATCTTCATGGAAGTGAACCGCGCCAAAACCGGCCAGCAGCGTGCCAAAGCCCTGCTGAAAATTCGCCCCAAACATCTGGCACCGAAGATTCCCTCCAATGCCGAAGCGCGCACGCGCAAGAGCATGGGCCAGAGCTGCGAAGACATGGCTCAGGCCTGGGGCATCGGCCGCGCCGAGCAGGACGAACTGGCCTATCGCTCGCACATCAATGCCGCGGCGGCCTATGACGCCGGCTTTTATGACGACCTGGTCGTGCCCTACGCCGGTGTCACCCGCGACAACAACATGCGCCCGGATTCATCGCTGGAAAAACTGGCGACGCTGAAGCCGGTGTTCGATCGCTCACCGGCCGGCTCACTGACCGCCGCGAACTCAACCCCGCTGACCGACGGCGCTGCCGCCGTGTTCCTGTGCAGTGAGGAGTACGCCAAGGCCAATAAGCTGCCGGTACAGGCCTATTTCGTTACCGGGCAAACGGCTGCCGTCGACTTCGTCAAGGCCAACAACTCCAAGGACACCTTCGTCCGCGGCGCCGAAGGTTTGCTGATGGCGCCGGCCTTTTCCGTCTCCCGGATGCTCGAGCGTCAGGGGTTGGCCCTGCAGGATTTCGACTTCTACGAAATCCACGAAGCCTTCGCCGCTCAGGTGCTGTGCACGCTCAAAGCCTGGGAAGACGAGCGCTTCTGCAAGGAATACCTCGGCCGTGACAAGGCCCTGGGCAGCATCGACCGCGCCAAGCTGAACATCAAGGGCAGCTCGCTGGCGATGGGCCATCCCTTTGCCGCCACCGGCGCGCGGATTGTCAGCGCCCTGGCCAAGATTCTCGACGAGAACAAGGGCGGCCGCGGCCTGATTTCGGTCTGCACGGCCGGGGGCATGGGCGTCACCGCCATCCTCGAAAAATAAGCGCTCAGCAGGGCAGTCGGCGGCTCGATACCGCCCCACTCCGCTCAACGGCCCGCTCGTGCGGGCCGTTTTCGTTGCGGCACAGGGGCCGCGTGAACTTGGGTTTGCCGTTGAGAATTGTTAGGGTGAGGAGCGTTGCCGGCGCTTGCCGTTGCACCCGTGATTCGCGTTTGTGGCGGCTCCCCGCCGGCTTTCTTGCCTCCAGGGAGCACAACAATGACAACACCGTATCTGGACTCGGCCTCATTCGGGCCGTCTCTACACCACCCCACCTGCGCACGCGCTTCGTCGCCCCGCCGCGCCCTTCTGGTGATCGGCAGTGCCGTCAGCCTGAGCCTCGCTGCCGGGTTGCTGATCGCCCTGCCCTCCACAGCACAGGCGACGCCGGAATCCAATATCGGCGTCGGCGTCTGGGCCAACTACCGCTACGTTCAAGACAATGATCGCGACGACGAGACATTCGGTGATATCGCTGACGATGCGCTGATCATCTACGCCGATGGCAACGCCGGCGATGAGGGCAAGTGGAGTTATTCCGCCGAGCTCCGTATCGGCCCCGGCAGCTTCACGGATCCGGACAACAACGATTCAGGCGATAACTTCCTGCTGCACAAAGCCTGGATCGGCTGGCAAGCCGGGGAGAACACCACGGTCCGCTTCGGTAAGAGCCAAGTGCCGTTTGGCTGGAAAACGGTCAACTTCTGGCCGGGAGATATTCTGCAGGCGGGCTATGGCGATCAGATGGACGTCGGCGTCAAACTCAGCTCGAACTCGGGCCCCCTGAGCTATGACCTCGCCTATTACCATGCCGACGACTGGGGCGAGACCTCCACCGATACCGCCGATGACAACGGCCACTGGGGTTCATCGACCACCTACCGCAAAGTTCAGACCGTTGTCGGCGATGTGGGCTTCGAGTTCGCTCCGGGGCAGCGCGTGCATCTGTCGGCTCAGGCCGGCAGCCTGCAGGACCTGACCGACGCCGCGGGCGAAGTCGATGGTGATCACACCGCACTGGCGCTGTGGTATCACGGCGACTTCGGGCCGGCCTATCTCAAGGCCGAAGTCATGATGATGGAGCGCGAGCTCCCCGCCAATCTGCGCGCCGCGAACGGCCTGCCGGACACCATCGAAAATACCCGCGTCTTCGCTGAACTGGGCTATCGCACCGGCAAGTGGTTTTTCTACCTTGATGGCAGCCTGGCCATGCCCGACACCACCGGCAACCCGGCCGACGACGTCACCGCCTTTGCACCGGGCTTTTCCTACAAGTATGGCCCGGGCTGGATCTACGTTGAGTACCTGACGCAGGACGGCTTTGTCGACCGGAACGGGATGGTGGGCGAAGGCGATTTCGATGCCCTGTATCTGTCAGCCGACTTCTATCTCTAAACAGAGGAGCCCCTTGCGATGAGTCAACCCTTATCCGACAACACCGAAGCGGTATTCGACACCGACTACGAGGCCGGTCAGGACAACGTCCGGCCCTTCGGGCTGGACCTGCACAACCCGGTCTTCTTTATCAGCGGGCTGCTGGTGATGATTTTTGTGGTCGGCACCATCATGTTTCCGGAGGCGGCCAACGGCGCGCTCAACGGCGCCAAGAACTGGGCCATCGAGTACTTCGACTGGCTATTCATCACCGGCGGCAATGTGTTCGTGCTGTTCTGCATTGCGATGATCGTGCTACCGGTAGGCCGGGTGCGCATTGGCGGAGCCGAAGCCACACCTGACTTCAGCACTCTGTCATGGTTTGCGATGCTGTTCGCCGCCGGCATGGGCATTGGCCTGATGTTCTGGAGTGTGGCCGAGCCGATCGCCTACTTCACGGGCTGGTACGGTACGCCGCTGGGCATTGAGGCCAACACGCCCGAGGCTGCGCGTATGGCCATGGGCGCCACAATGTTCCATTGGGGCTTTCACCCCTGGGCCATCTACGGCGTGGTCGCCTTGGCGTTGGCCTACTTCGCCTTCAACCACGACATGCCTCTGACCATTCGTTCCGCGTTCTACCCTCTGCTCGGTGAGCGCTGCTGGGGCTGGCCGGGGCATTTGATCGACACGCTTGCGGTTATTGCCACCATTTTCGGCCTGGCCACCTCGCTGGGCCTGGGCGCTCAACAAGCGGCCAGCGGCCTGGGCTTTCTGTTTGACGTGGAAAGTGGGCTGAACACGCAGATTGGCATCATCATCGGTGTCACTGCCGTGGCCGTAATGTCGGTCATGCGCGGCCTCGATGGCGGCGTCAAGGTACTCAGCAACATCAATATGCTGCTGGCCTTGCTGCTGCTGATGTTTGTTGTGGTGCTTGGCGCGGGCCTGGGCATCTTCAGCCAGGCGGCCACCACAGCAG
>JBDNBC010000190.1:0-15670 GCA_039768115.1 Oceanococcaceae bacterium | reverse complement strand
TTGGGGACGGATACGCCGTCAGATCAGTTCGTTGTTCAATCGTTGCTTTGCGAAGTCACCGCAGTTGGCACGGGCTGCGGAGGCTCCGACACGTCGGGCTTCATCGGCAACCTGCTGGGGTTTTTCGGGCGGGACTCCTGTCCCGTCGAAAAATGGCCGACGTCCTGTCGGCCACCCCTTGCGGGGCCTGATCCAGCAGGCTGCCGCGCCCTCCTACGGTCGGATCCCCCGCAGCCCGTACCAACCGCTGCTCTGGCGCCAAACCTCATGGCCTTGCCGTGGGAGTACGTCCGGCCGGATGGCGCGGTGGCGTGGACGACCATAGGAGTGGGCATGGCGCTGGCGGATCAGGCCGCGCAGCGGGGCCGGACACGATGTCCGGCCCTTTTCGCAGGGGCAGGAGCCCCTTCGAAAAGCCCCGCCAGCGCCATGCGCAAGAGCGACGTGTCGACCATGCCACCGCGCCATTCGGCCAACAGTGGCAGCAAGATCGGGGTCAACCGTTCTCCGCAACAAACGCCGAATACGCCGCCGCATCGAGCAACTCGACGCCCTCGATCGAGCCGCGGATCTTAAACATCCAGCCAGCGCCATAAGCATCGTCATTGATGGTTTCCGGCGCCTCGGCCAGCACCGAATTGCCCTCAATGACCTCGCCGGTGACCGGCGCATACACATCCGACGCCGCCTTCACCGACTCCACCACCGCGCAAGCCTCGCCCGCCTCAATGGCGCGCCCGGTCTCGGGCACTTCCACATAAACAAGATCGCCCAGCGCATCCTGCGCGTGGTCGGTAATGCCCACGGTGATGACATCGTCATCCACCCGCAGCCATTCATGCGACTTGGTGTACTTCAACTCTTCAGGAACCTTGGCCATCGGTCAGTCCTCGTTAATTAAACGGTGAATCGGTTCGTTAATCGATCTTGCTCTGCCCGTGACGGACAAAGGGGTATTTGACGACCCGCGCCGCGAGCCGCTTATTGCGGATTTCCACCTCGACGCGCGCACCCACCGGCAGCGCCGCCGCGCGCGGCACCCGGGCCAGTGCAATGGAGCGCTCCAGCGTCGGCGCAAAGCCCCCGCTGGTGATCTCGCCCGGGCCGGCATCGGTGTGCACGACCTGATGCGCGCGCAGCACGCCGCGGTCTTCCAGCACGAGGCCGATCATCTTTGGCTGATCGCCGGCAGCGGCTTGCGCTTCCAGCGCGGCTCGACCGAAGAATTCCCGCTCTGCCGGCTCCCAGGCAATCGTCCATCCCAGGCCGGAGGCCAGCGGGCTCACGCCCTCGTCCATATCCTGCCCATACAGCGCCATGCCGGCTTCCAGGCGCAGGGTGTCGCGCGCGCCCAGGCCGCAGGGCTGCACGCCGGCATCCAGGAGCTTCTTCCAGATGCCCGGGATCTCGCCCAGCGGCGCAACGATTTCGAAGCCGTCCTCGCCGGTATAGCCGGTGCGGCCGAGCAGGTAATCGTCCCCCGAGAAGTCGCAGCCAAAAGGCTTGCGCTCCAACGCCGCGGCCACCAGCTCGGCAGACAGCCCGCTGTCCGTCAGCCGATCCTTGGCCTGTGGGCCCTGCAGCGCCAGGATGCCCAGGTCGCGGCGCACGCGGACCGCCGCATCGAATCCAGCCACCTGCTGCTGCATCCAGGCGATGTCTTTCTCGGCCGTGCCCGCATTGACGACGGTACGGAACGCATCCGCCGCACGCCGGTAGACGATCAGGTCGTCGATCACGCCCCCTTCGGGGGTCAGCATGCAGGAATACAACACCCGGCCCGGCGCGATCTTGGCCACGTCATTGGCCAGTAGCTTTTGCAGGAAGGCCTCGGCCTGTGGCCCGGCGATATCCACCGCGCACATGTGCGACACATCAAACACCCCAGCTGCGCGGCGCACGGCGTGGTGCTCGTCGATCTGGCTGCCGTAGTGGACCGGCATCTGCCAGCTGGCAAAGTCGACCATGCGGCCGCCGGCATCGATATGCGCTTGATAAAGACAGGTCTGCTGGGTCACGGCGAACGATCCTTCGGTGCGAATGTCGCCGTCCCTCTGTCTTTGGTGCCTGAGAGAGTTTTCCCCGTCGGCGAGCGCGACGAACGCGCTACTTTCCAGAGCCGGCCCGTTCTTGCGAACACCGGGATGCGGTACGGGTGCCTGAGCGATTCCGGACGGTTTGCGCCTTCGGCGGCCACCCCCGAAAGATATCGACGGTGACGCTCTCCCACATCCCGGGGCAGCCTTGCGGCTACGACCGAAACATTATTTTACCCCCAGCACACAGCGGAGCAGAAGTGCATGGCCCCTTCTCCCGGAATTGCTCAAGCCCGTCCATGGGTCGCTCGCTCGAAAACATCCGTGTTTTCAAGCGTTCCGGGAGAAGGGGTCGTGCACTCCTACCGTCGCGGTAGAACAGCGACATCCATCACGCGGCGGCCGGCAGCGACCCGCGGCGCGCTTGGATTTCGAAGAACTGACGCAGGGCGGACCAGCGATCGACCACGGCAAAACCCTGGCCGATGGCGCGCCAAGCCACGGAATGCTGGTGGCCCAGTCCGGCCAGGGCATCGATAAACAGGCGATAGGGCTGCACCTGCGCCGTGCGCTCGCGACTCCAGCGGTCGAGCAGGGCCGGGTCGTTCAATGGGCGTCGGGATTGCCGCGTCCGCGCGAGGGTGCGCTCCAGGGTCAAGGCATCGGCCAGCCCCAGGTTCAGGCCCAGGCCGGCCAGGGGATGCACGGTGTGCGCAGCATCACCCAGCAGGCACAGGCCGTGGGCATGCAGCGACCGGGCAAATACGCCGCGCAGCGGGAAACTTTGCCGGGCACCCAGCAGCTCGGCCGCACCCCACGGTGCCTCCAGGGCCAAGTTCAGGCCATCGGCGAAGGCGGCATCTGATTCATCGCGCCAGTACTGCGCCTGCGAATTGGCCAGGGACCATACGGCGCTGAGCGTGCCGTCCACCAGCGGCAGTACGCCCAATACGCTGTCGGCACGCATGGTCTGGCGCGCTTCCCCGCGCGGCGCATCGGCAAAGCGCAGGCGGGACACGATGGCGGTCTGTTCGTAGTCGCGAACGGCTACCGATATGCCCATCTGGCGGCGCAACGGGGATCCACTGCCATCACAGGCGGCCACCAGCGGCGCGGTGATGCGCACACCGGAATCGAGTTCCACGCCGCTGGCATGACGGGTTCCCACGCGCTCGGGCAGATGACGCACACCGGTCGATACGGCCCATTGCTGTATGGCTTGCTGCAGGGCCGCCACCTCAACAATTCGGGCCAGTGGCGCCGCATCATGTGTCTGGCCGAAGCGCACCTGTCCCTGGCCCGGAACGCTGACGTGCATCTGCGTGACCGGACACCCCCGCCGTTGCCACGGTTCGGAGGGCACGCCAGCCTGCAGCAACGCCTGCTCGATATCCGGAGCGAGAGCAATCACCCGCGCCAAGGGCGGCAGGTCCACCGCTAGCGGTGTTTCCAGCGGCTCGGGCGCCACCAGTGCCACGCGCACCCCCTGGCGCGCAGCGAGGCCGGCCAGCAACCAGCCGACGCATCCGCCGCCGGCCACCAGCAAATCAACCTGCATCAGTTCACGCCCGCCAGCGGCCGCGCACCTGCCGAATGCGTCACCAGCCCGCGCTGCAGGGGGGGCAGCACGTCCAGCCCGAGCAACCCCAGCGAGCGCAGTTGCGCAAGCCCTGGCAGCGCCGGCCCGAACATCTTGACCAGACCATCGGTCATCCGCTCGACGGCCTGGTGATCGGCCTGCCGGTCGGCCGCAAAGCGGGCCAGCAGTGCTACCGCGCCGGGGTCAGACGTACGACTCAGCATCTCGGCCAGTTGCTGCGCATCGCGCATGGCCAGGTTGAACCCTTGCGCCGCCACCGGGTGAAAACTGGCCGCCGCATTGCCGATGAGCAACGCTCGCGGCCCCACCAGTTGCTGCGCCCGGACCCGCTGCAGCGGCCAGCGCAGAATCGGCGCCGCCGAACGCAGCCGCCCAAGACGCCAGCCAAAGGCCTGCTGGATCTCCGCCGCAAAGGCTTCCGCACTCAGGCGCATCAGGCGTTCGGCCTCGGCAACGGGGCGCATCCAGATCACGCCCACACGACGCCGGCCCCGCGGCATCAATGCGATGGGCCCGGCGCGGTCAAAGCGCTCGAAGGCGCAGCCGTCGACATCGCGCCCGGTATCAAGCTGGCTGACCAGCGCGACCTGGCCGTAATCTTCTGTCCGGGCCGGAATGCCGAGCAACTGACGGACTTGCGACTGGTGACCGTCCGCACCAATGACCAGCCGCGCGCTGACGGTGACCGGGGCTTGCGCACCGCGCCGCAGATCGCAGAGCCGTTGCGAAGACGACCGCGGAACCATCGCGGGCGCCCCGGGGTTCGCGTTGTCGGCGTAGCACACCGGCGAGGCCAGATCCGCGGGCGGCGGTTCGGCATCCGCCGGTGCATCAAAATCCATGCGCGTCAGTGTTGTCCCGCGCTGCACCGTAATGCCCGCATCGCGCAGAGAAGCCTCCAGCGCATCATGCAGTGACTGCGCCGGCACGGTGGCTCCGAGATGCTCCAGGCCGTGATCACGCGCGTGAACACGGGCCCGCC
This sequence comes from Oceanococcaceae bacterium, assembly GCA_039768115.1. Taxonomy (GTDB): domain Bacteria; phylum Pseudomonadota; class Gammaproteobacteria; order Nevskiales; family Oceanococcaceae; genus MS8. The sequence goes on along the minus strand of JBDNBC010000190.1, from coordinate 11,052 downwards.
CGAACCGGCCCCGCTCGGAGATGTGCAGGCTGCGAATCGGCTCGGCCCCCTGCACCCGCGACCAGACGCCAAGCGCATCGAGAAAGCGCACGGTGCCCGTCGTCAGCCCCAGCGAACGATCGTCACCCGATACCGACGCCTCCGCGCGGTCAATGATCTGCACCTGACGCCCCTGAGCATGCAGCGCCAGCGCCACAGCCGAACCCACCGGGCCGGCCCCACAAATCAGGATGTCGGTGCTGCTCACCGTGTGGCTTGCATCCATTCTTCAATGGCCTCGGCCGTTTTCGGCACATCCGCGGTGAGCACATCGGGGCCGTCGGCCGTGACGTGCACATCGTCTTCGATGCGAATGCCGATACCGGCGTAACGCTCGGGAGTTGCAGGGTTGTCAGGCGCAAAATACAGCCCCGGCTCGATGGTCAATACCTGCCCGGCTTCGAGACGCCGCCAATCCGCACCCTCGCGGTAACTGCCCACGTCGTGCACGTCCAGCCCCAGCCAATGGCCGGTCTTGTGCATAAAAAAGGCGGTGTGCGCACCTTCGGCGATGAGCGTATCGACATCACCATCCAGCACCCCGAGGCGTACCAGCCCCGCTGTCAACACCTGGGTCGCTGCGCGGTGCGGTGCCAGCCAGTCATGGCCGACTTGTACCGCGGCGATCGCCGCCAGCTGTGCCTCCAGCACGAGGTCATAGATCTCGCGCTGGGCAGCGGTGTAACGGCCATCCACCGGAAAGGTGCGGGTGATATCCGCTGCGTAGCCCTGGTATTCCGCCCCGGCGTCGATCAGGCACAGCGTGTCCGCCTGCAACGGCTGGCTGTTTTCCACGTAATGCAGCACACAGGCATTGGCCCCGCCGCCGACAATCGTGCCGTAGGCCGGCTCCATGCCGTGCATCGCGAAATCGTGATGAATCGCCGCCGCCAACTGATACTCGTAGACACCGGGCCGTGATTCACGCATGGCCCGGCGATGCGCCTGCGCCGAGACCTGCGCGGCATGACGCATCATCGCGATCTCGTCGGCGGACTTGATTTGGCGCAGTGGATGCAGCACCGAATCCAGCCCGGTCACGGCCTGCGGCGCACCGACCCCATTGCGGCCCTGCGCACGCACGGCATTCAGCCAGCCGGTCAGGCGCGTGTCGTTGGCCGGGTGAATACCCAGCGTGTGATACACGGCACCGCGGTTGGCCAGCATCTCCGGCAGGCGCGCATCCAGCTCGTCGAGCACAAAAGCTTCATTGGCGCCGTAGCGGGCGCAGGCGCCCTCAGGCCCTTCGCGGAAGCCGTCCCAGATTTCCCGCTCACGATCTTTCGGACGCACGAACAGCACGGTCTCTCCCGCGTCGCGACCGGGCGCCAGCACCAGTACCGCATCCGGCTCCGGAAAGCCGCAGAGATAGTGGAAGTCCGAATCCTGGCGAAACGGAAAGTGCGTATCGCGCGAGCGGGTGACTTCACCATGAGCGAAGATCACCGCCACGGCATCCGGCCCGATGGCCTGCATCAGGCGTTGCCGACGCGCGGCGAATTCAGTGGGCGGTATTTGGGGGCTTGGCATCGAGGGTCCGCAATTCGACATAAAGGGTCAGGACAGCAATTCGCAGGAATTCGACCAGCTCGGTGTAGGCCTCTTCGGCCTCGGCACCCTGAGCCTGGTCATCATCGGGATCAATTCGACTGATTTCGAGCAAATGGTTCAGGCACTCCTGACCGTCGGCGCTGAGCTGTTTGGGCTCGAAGCCGCCCCCGAGGCTTAATCCGAAGGCAAAGCATTCGGCCCATTCGCCGATGGCCTCCAGGCGGCGCCAGAGGATCTGGTCGTCATCGGGCAGCAGCGGCGCAAATCCAAGGTCCGCGGACTCCAACTGACTGCGCACCAGCGCGAACAGGGCCTTGATCTGCACGCTGGCCTCGGCATCCGCCGGCAGGCCGGCGAGGCCATAGTCCGCCGGCGGCGGCTTGAGGCGGCAGGCCATGGCCGCCAGCTGGCCGTGCAGGCCGGCGGGCGAGACATCGCTTTGCAGCTGCGCGAGTACGCCTTCCAGCGTGGTCCAGTCCATTTCATCCATCGTGATACTTTAGCGGTACCGCTGTGGCGCAACATTATTTTCGCTTTCCTCGATGGGGCCGCATGACTGATCCTGTCTTCCCTCTGCTGTCGGCGCTGGTCGCGCAGAACTCCGTCTCGAGCACCAATCCCGTGCTGGATCAGACCAATCGCGGGGTGTGCTCGTTGCTCGCCGACTGGTTGGGCGATGCCGGTTTCGACTGCCGTCTGGAAGAGGTGGGCCGCAACAAGGTCAACCTGATTGCCCGCCGCGCGGCCGATACGGGCTCTGACGAAGGCGGCCTGGTGTTGTCCGGCCATGCCGACACCGTGCCCTGCGACCCCGATCACTGGCAGGGCGACCCGTGGGCCCTGCGCGACCTCGACGGTCACTGGACGGGGCTCGGCGCCACAGACATGAAAGGCTTTCTGGCGCTGTGTGTGGCCGTTGCCCGGGATCTGCGCTCGACCCGGCTGGCACGTCCGCTGACCATCGTCGCAACCGCCGATGAAGAATCGGGCATGGATGGCGCGCTGGCCTTGCTGCGCAGTGGCAACCGGCTCGGTGATTTCGCAGTCATCGGTGAACCCACGGGGCTGGCACCGGTGAACGCTCACAAAGGCATTTACTTCGATGCGCTGGTGGTGGAAGGCCGTGCCGGTCATTCCAGTGACCCCGATGCCGGGCGCAATGCCCTTGATGGCATGCACCTGGCCCTCGCCGAACTCATGCGTTTCCGCGATGAATTGCGGGCACGGACCCGGGCGCCGGAGTTCAGTGTGCCCTTTGCCACGCTCAACCCGGGCTGCCTGCACTGCGGCGACAGCCCTAACCGGATTCCGTCGCGGGCCCGGCTGGAGTGGGATCTGCGCTACCCGCCCAGCGCCGATGGCCCGGCCCTGCGCGCCGAACTGCTCGAGCGGATGGCCGCCCCGTTGCGCGCGGCCGGCTGGGTCCATCACTTCGAAAACCTCGCTGACAGCGCGCCCTTCGTCACCGCGGCCGACAGCCCGATCGTGCAGGCCGCCAGTCGGCTCAGCGGCCGGCCCCCGGAAGCAGTCAACTTCGCCACCGAGGGCGGCTACTTCAATCAGCTTGGTACGGCCAGCATCATTCTTGGCCCGGGCTACATTGCACAGGCCCATCAGCCCGAGGAATACCTCCCCGCGGCGCACCTCAAGCCGATGCGGCATATCCTCGACGGGTTAGTGCAACGCTTCTGCCTGCAACCGGCGGCACGCGCATGACGACCTCCACCGATTTCGCCCAGCATCTGCGTCAAGCCGCGCCGTTCGTGCACGCGCACAAAGGCAAGTTGTGTGTGGCCTACGTGCCCGGCGAAGCGGCCCAGCGCGAGGATTTCACCGCGCACTTGTTCGACCTGGCACTGGCACACGGCCTGGGGATGCAGCTGATCCTGGTGCTCGGCGCCCGGCCGCAGATCGAGGCCCGACTGCTGCAGGCCGGCATTGCCGAAAAACTGCACCGCGACCTGCGCATCACCGATGCCGCCACGCTGCAATGCGTGAAGGATGCCACCGGGGCGCTGCGCAATGATGTGGAGGCGATGCTCTCCACGGCGCTGGCGCGCACGCCCCTGGGCGGGCGGCGCATCGAAGTGGTCAGCGGCAATCTGGTCACCGCGCGCCCGACCGGCATTCTCGACGGGGTGGACATGCACTACACCGGCGAGCTGCGGCGTATTGCCGTGGCCTCGATCCGCGAGCATCTGGCGCATGAGCGCGTCGTACTGCTGCCCTGCGTGGGCACCTCACCCACGGGCGAGAGCTTCAACCTGCGCAGCGACGACCTGGCCGTGGCCGTGGCGGCAGCCATGCAGGCCGACAAACTCATGCTGTTCAGCCCGCGGCATATTCCCCCGGGCGAATGCATGCCGGACGACCTGGCCCGTGCGGAGCTGCCCGATATCGAGCGCAGCATCGCCTTGCGCGCGGTTAGCGCGGGTGTATCGCGCGTGCATCTGCTGCCGATGGACGTGCCCGGCGTGGTGCTGTCCGAGCTGTATACCCACACCGGCCAGGGCCTGATGGTCAGCAATGCGGCGACTGACCGCATCCGCCCGGCCACCATTGAAGATATTGGCGGCCTGTTACACCTGATCGCGCCGCTGGAGGCCAATGGCACGCTGGTGCCCCGGTCGCGTGAGCAGCTGGAGCTGGACATCGAGCATTTCGCGGTGATGGAGCACGACGGCATGATCATCGGTTGCCGCGCCCTGCTGCCCCTGGAAGGGGGGCGCGACGCGGAGCTGGCCTGCGTGGTCGTGCACCCGGACTGGCGCGGCGGGCGACGCGCGGCCACGCTGGTGCGGCACGCTGAAGCCAGCGCCCGCAACCTCGGCATCGAGCGCCTGTTCGTGCTGACCACGCGGACCGTGCACTGGTTTGTTGAGCAGGGCTTCGCACCCTGTGCGCCCGACCTGCTGCCGGGGCTGCGCAAGGCGCTGTATAACTGGCAGCGGGCCTCGCAGGTGCTGGCCAAGACCCTGTCCTGAGCATGGCGCATCTGCCTCGGGTGTGGTGCCCGGCGCCGCTGCAGGCGCTCAGTGAAGTCGAGCTAGACGCATCACGGGCGCACCATCTATACACCGTGCTGCGACGGCGTCCCGGCGACGCTGTCCGCGCGTGGGACGGCGACGATCGCGAGGGCGATGCGGAAATCCTCGAGCTGACGAATCGTCGTGGCCGCGTCCGGGTCGGCACCGTGGATATCGTCAGCCGTGAGTCCCCGCTCGCGCTGACGTTAGTCCAGGCCGTGGGACGGGGCGACCGCTTTGCCGAGGCCATGGTGGCGGCCGTCGAAGCCGGCGCTACGGCTGTTCAGCCCGTCTGGACGGAGTGTGGTGCGCCCCCGATGAAAGGCGAGCGCCTCGGGAAGAAGTGGCGCGCATGGCAAATCCAGTTGCTGGGTGCCGCCGAGCAGTCCGAGCGCACCCGACGGCCGGTTCTGCACGAGCCTTGCATGCTGCAGGACTGGCTGCGGCACGCGCGCCACGGGGTCTTGATGCACCCCAGCGGCGCGCGACTGGGCACGCTGGACATCGCTGAGCCCGACGCGCTAGCCGTGGTCGTGGGCCCAGAGGGCGGCTTTTCGGAACGGGAGGTCGCGCTGGCGCGCCGCAGCGGCCTGACGGTGGCGCAACTGGGGCCTCGCATTCTGCGCACCGAGCATGCCGGACCGCTGGCGCTGGCCGTCCTGCAGCAGCGCTTTGGCGACTATTAACCGTGCTGCTGAGGTGACACCGGCTCGCCCGAGTCGACATCGCCGTCGATGCGCCGCAACCATGCCTCCAGGTCCGGCAGGAGCACGGCGCGGCGTCCGATCTGCCCCGCTCCGACGAAACCGTATGCGGGCAGAATCTCCGCATAATCGCGGCGCCGAAAGGCCTCGGACGTCACACTGACCACCAGCGGGTATGCCCGGACCAGCACGCCCAGCTGCCGCTCCGAATCCGGCAGGCGCAGCAGCGCAATGCGACAGCGGTTGTTGACCGGCTGTGCCTCGGCGCCGGCCATCCGCTCGGCGGAGAGGACGGGAATACTAGCGCCACCGCTGCTGACCACACCAACCAGCTCGGCGATGCGCCCGGACGGGCCCGGCTGCAGCAGGTTCGGCGCCATCACCGAACCCAGCGCCGGAGCCGGCAGAATCAACATGCGCTCGCCGGCCGCCAGGAGCACGCTGTGGACGGTGTTGGCACTCATGCGCTGGCCTCGTCGGTGTCAAGCTGCTTGCGCAGAGCGCTCAACAGCTGATTCTCCTGATACGGCTTGATCAGATAGTCGTTGACGCCGAGCTTGGACGCCCGCTCACGGTGCTTTTCGCCACTGCGTGAGGTGATCATGATGATCGGCAGCGATTCCAGCCGCGCATCGTGGCGGATGAAACTGGCCACTTCGAAGCCATCCATGCGCGGCATCTCGATATCCAGCAGCACCGCATCGGGGCGGACGGTCTGGAGTTGGGCCACCCCGTCGGCCCCATCGCGCGCCAGCGCTACCCGGAAACCGGACCGGGTCAGCATGCGCTCGGCCACTCGCCGCATGGTGATCGAATCGTCGATAACCATCACCAGCGGCTCGCGCACGGCGGCCTCGGCGCGCGCGGGCATCTCGCCGCGCAATGCCCGCTTTTCCGCGTCCAGAATCAGGTCAGCCACGTCGAGGATGACCACTACTCGCCCGTCAGGCTGAATGCTGGCCCCGGCAATGCCCGGTACCGATGCCACGTGCCGCCCGACCGATTTGGCCACCACTTCTCGCGTACCGAGCAAGTGATCGACCACCGCCGCGAAACGTCGCCCGCCGCCGGACTCTCCCCCGACCTGCAGGAACAGCACCGGGACGTACCCCCCTTCCGGCACCATTTCCTCGGTGGTAGCAGCCGACCCGAGCACGCGCGCCAGCGGGTGCACCTCATAGGACACCCCGCCATAACTGAACGGGCGCTCAGCGAGCAGGGCGGCGCGCACATCGGCGGCGGCCACCCGCGCCACACCGGAAATCGCACTCAGCGGCACGATGAAATCGGCATCCGCCACCTGCACCTGCAAGGCCTGGGTCACCGCCAGCGAGAACGGCAGGCGCACCGTAAACGTGCACCCCTCACCGTCTCGGCTATCGATATCGATAGACCCGCCCAACTGGCGGATTTCGGCGGCAACAACGTCCATGCCCACACCGCGGCCGGCGGTCAGGCTGACCTCCTGCGCCGTGGAAAAGCCCGGCTCGAAAATGAACTGGGCCAGCCGGTTGCCGTCGATGTCTGCGTCGGCAGCCAGCAGGTTCCGGCGCACCGCTTCCTCGCGAATGCGCGCGTAATTCAGGCCGCCGCCGTCATCACTCAGGCGCAGCACCACCCGATTGTTGTCGCGGGCGACCGCAATCCGAATCTTCCCTTCGGCGGCTTTGTTGCGGGCCGTGCGCTCCGCGGCGGCCTCGATGCCGTGAACCACGCTATTGCGCAGCAAGTGCTCGAGGGCGGGAACGATCCGCTCGAGCACGTTGCGGTCAAGCTCGGTCTCCGCACCATCCAGCGACAGCGCCACCGGTTTGCCCTGCTCGTCAGCCACCTGCCGTACTACCCGACCGAGCCGGGCCTGATACTGGCTGAACGGCACGGCCAGCGTGGTCAGCAGGCCTTCCTGCATGGTCGTGCTCAGCCGGCCCTGCTGCAGCACCATGGCCTCGCTTTCGCCGACCGCCTCCCGCAATGAGCGGTGCACACTGCCCAGGTCACCGATGGTTTCGGTAATCGAGCGCGTCAGCTCCTGCATCCGCGTATAGCGATCCATCTCCAGCGGATCAAATTCCGCCTCGTACCGATCACCCTCGGCATGCTCCTGTTGCAGGCCCTGTGTGCGCGCTTGGATCTGCGCATCCGTGGCTTGCTCAAGGTTACGCACCTGCCCGCGCAGGCGCTCAATGGCCTGGTCAAGTTCACGCAGCTGGCCGGCCATGCCCACCATCTGCTGCTCGAGCCGCGAGCGGAACATGCTGATCTCGCCCACTTCGGAGAGCAGACCATCCAGCCGCGAAACCGGAACCCGCGCCGTCTCGGTGCCGCGTGACTCGCTGGCGGACGCCGGTGCTTTCTGCGGCTCGTCATCCAGCGCGGCGTCGGCGGGCGCATCCAGCAGACGAATACCAGCAGCGGCGCCCTGCTCGTCGCCAGGGACACCACCAGGGGCATCCGGCGTCATTTGCGCGGCCGCGGCGCGCAGCGAATGCAGCTGATCCACTGCGCGCTGCAGCGCACTGACATCGTCTGCCCCCAGGCCCCGCCCTTCACGCCGGAGATGCTCGACGGTCGTTTCCAGTGCGTGCGCTTCTTCGCCCAACGCGTAGAGCCCGCACATGCGTGCCCCACCCTTCAAGGTGTGCAACGCGCGGAACAGGGCATCAAGGGTGGTCGGTGCCGGCGCACTCGCGGCGGCGGCCATCGCCCCATCAATGGACTCCAGCAACTCGTCGCATTCGGGCAGGAAGATGTCCAGCAGCTCGACATCCACGTCGCTGTGCGGCGCGGCCGGGGACGCGGCGGCGGACGCCACCATATCGCTGGCGACGGGCGACTCGACAGCAGTCGCCGGCTCGTCTACGGGCACGGACGGCGCTGCGGTGACCGGCGATTCCTGCTCGGGCGACTCTGGCAGAGTCGCCGCAGCCGGTGGCGTGAAGTCCGCCGCATCGTCTCGACCGGCCTGGTAGGCGTCGACCAGCGTCCAGGCGCGCTCCACGCCCGCGCGGAAATACTGCCGGGTATCCGCCGTAACTTCCGTCGCGGCGGTCAGCGGTTTGGCCTGTGCATCCAGCTGCGTGGCCAGATCGGCCAGCCCGCGTGCCGCGGCCATGCGCGCACTGCCCTTGAGCGTGTGGAATACCCGCTGCAATTCACCGGCGGACTCGCGATCCTGTGGGTGCTCATCCAGCGCCGACAGCAGGCGCTCCGCCTCGTCCAGCAATTCCTGCGCCTCAGTGCAGAAAATCAGCCGTAACTCGGCATCATCGCCGGCGTCGTCTCCCTCATCGCCCGCCGCCGCCAGCGCATGAGCCGCCGCGCGCAAACGCACTGCCAGATCATCCAGCCCCCCCGGCAAGCCGTCATCGCGATGCAGCGCATCCAGGGCCGCCTCCAGCTGCGACAGGGCTTCGCCATGCAGAGCGGGATCCGGGCTCAGGCCACGCACGGCCTGCTGATGACTCAGCGACTCGGCGGCCGCCAGCATGCTCGCCAGGGGCGCTGCACTGATCGCCGCGGCCCCGCCACGCAAGGTGTGCCAGAGATGCGTCACATCATTGGCGACCGGAGCGTCGGTCGCCACCGCCTGCAGCTGCTCACGCAGCTCCTGCGCATCCTGCAGGAAGGTCTGCCGCAAATCCTCATGGCCTTCACCATCGGTACCGGCGATCAGGGCTTCGGACTGTGCAATCAGTGGCGCGGTGAGCTCCGCTGCGGACGCGCGTTGCTGGAAGCGGTCAATGATGCTCGGCAGCGCCTCAATCGCATCCTGCACCAGTTTTTCGACCGGACCGCTGAACTCGAACTGCCCCTCGAGGCAGCGATTGAGCAAGTTCTCGACCGCCCAGCCGAATTCACCGATATCGGCGGCACCGACCATGCGGCCACTGCCCTTGAGCGTGTGGAATGCGCGCCGGACATCGCCGCGGCGGTCCTTGTCGATCCCGGATCCGGCGCTGAGCCGGCCCAGTTCGGCCAGCACATCGCGTGCTTCATCAATGAAGATTTCGCGCAGATCATCATCGACTTCGTCCGCAACGGCCGCGGTGGTGTCGTCAGGCACGTCAGCCGCGACATCAGGCGCGGGCGCGCCCGCTCGGACTTGCTCGGTGAATGTGTGCACATAGCCGGCAAAGCGCTCGCTCTCGACGGCGACATCCGGATCGACATCGCGCAGCGCCTCCAGAACATATTCAGCGCTGGCAACCGCATCAGCAAACGCGGCTACCAGTGCGGTGGAGCGCATCAGATCGACGAAGTCGTCGCGGGCCATCACCTGCTGAAGTTGCTGGAACGGCTCGACCAGACGGGTATCGCCAAAGACTTCGAGCGCGCCGGCCAGTTGGCGGGTCTGCGTAATCGCATTCTGTGCGTGCTCGGCCCGGCCGCTGGTCAGCAGGCCGTCGACCTCGGACTTCATGCGGGTGAGGTTGATCAGGCATTCGCGCAGAATCGATGCGCGGGCTTCGGCCGACAGCTCCGCTTCGGCACTGGACTGCCGGCGCAACACGCGGTCATTCAGGCGTTGCTCGGCGCGCAGCAAGGTCTCCGCCAGTTCGTCCCATCCCGCGTCCTCGCGGTCGGCACTGGCCAGCGAGGCAAAATCGGATTCCAGTGTGCGGAGCTGCGCCGAGATGTCGTCGAACCCCAGCCCGCGCACGGCCGCAGCGAGACGGCGGAATCGGTCGCTGATGTCGCTGCGGGCAGCGGCATCCCGGAGCCCGCCGCCGTGGGCTGTTTCCACGTCCTCGCGCAGTTCCCCAAAGTCCTGCAGAAGGGCGCGCAGAACGGCGCTCAGAGAATCTTCAGCAGGGCGCTTGAGCGCCTCTGCGACCAGCTTGCGCCGGGCGGGCGATAGAGTTTCGCGATCAATGCCCAGTGGCGCGAGCAGCCGCTCGCTGAACTGACCATTGCGGTCCAGCGAGACCAGCAGCAACGCCCAGGATGCCAGCGTGACCCGTGCGTTGGTTTCCAGCCGCGACGTCTCGGCCCGACCGACATTCACTGCCAGCGCTACCTGTCGCCGGAGTAACTCCCCGACCCGCGGCCGCGTGGCGGCCGGCAACCGTGGACCCAGGCCACCCAGGCTACGCCCGAGCTGCCACAAATGCGCCTGCGCCCGGGCTGGCGCCGGCGTGGCCAGCGACCCGCAGGCCTGGGCGAAGACCTGCCAGGCCTTGGCATGTGCCGGGTCACGGGTCAGTGCGGCCAGGGCCGATTTCAGGGCCGGCACGACGTCCGCGGCCTGCGCAGCATAGGCCGCTTCACTACGTGCCTGATCACCGTCAGTCAGCGGCGCGAGTGTGCTCTGCAGCAGCCAGCTTTCGGCCAGGGCCTGCGCCGGGTGCCAGGCGTTGTCGCCACAACCGGCCCGCAGGGCATTCGTTTCATCGACCAGGGCCAGCGGATGATCGGGCAATCCATCGACGACCACATGGACGTAATGGGCCAGACGAAAACTGGCGGAAACCACATCACCCAGCAGGGCGTCGCGATCACGCGCCGCACCATCGACGGCATGAGTCAGGGCGCGGGCCATACTCGCCGCAAGCAATTGACCGCCGGCGCAACGGGTCATCTGACAAACCCGGGCCACCTCATTGACGTCTTTGATGGCCGGCAGCAAGCGATCCGTCGAGGCTTCATCATCCAGTACGGCAGCCAGCGCATGGCGCACACGCTCCAGACTTTGCTCAATCTCCCCGCGAACCCAGCGCAGCCCGCGACCCAGA
>JBDNBC010000189.1:0-11881 GCA_039768115.1 Oceanococcaceae bacterium | reverse complement strand
TCTCCTGGCGCTACCCGCTGGTGGACGGGCAGGGCAACTGGGGGTCGCCAGACGATCCCAAGTCCTTCGCGGCCATGCGCTACACCGAGGCCAAGTTGTCGAACTACGCCGAGGTGTTGCTGGCGGAGACCAACCTGGGGACGGTGGACTGGGCGCCCAACTTCGACGGCACCATGGAAGAACCGATGGTGCTGCCGGCGCGCCTGCCCAATGTGCTGCTCAACGGCGCGCAGGGCATCGCCGTAGGTATGGCAACAGACATTCCGCCGCATAACCTGCGTGAACTGGCAGCGGCATTGAAGCATCTGCTGAAGCACCCGCAGGCACGGCTGGACACGGTCATGCAGCACCTGCCGGCCCCGGATTTCCCGACCGGCGCAGAGATCATCAATCCCCGCGAAGAAATCCAGAAAATCTACGCAACCGGCCACGGCTCGGTGCGGCTACGGGCGCGCTACGAGGTAGAGGATGGTGATGTGGTGCTCACCCATCTGCCCTGGCAGGTCTCCGGGTCGAAGGTGCAGGAGCAGGTCGCTGCGCAGATGCAGGCGCGCAAGCTGCCCTGGGTTGAGGATGTCCGTGACGAGTCGGACCACGAAAACCCCACCCGCATCGTGCTGGTGCTGCGCTCGCAGCGGGTCGATATTCCCGCGTTGATGAGCCATCTGTTCGCTACCACCGATCTCGAGCGCACGGTGCGGGTCAACCTCAACATGATCGGCACTGATGGCCGACCGGCAGTGAAGCCGCTGTTGACGATCCTGGAAGAGTGGCTGGCCTTTCGTACGGCCACCGTGCGCCGCCGGCTCGAGTATCGGCTGGACGCGGTGCGCGATCGCTTGCACCTGCTCGACGGGCTGCTGATCGCGTATCTCAATATCGATGAAGTGATCCGCATCATCCGCACCGAGGAAAACCCCAAGGCCGCATTGATGCAGGCCTTCGGTCTATCGGAGGTGCAGGCGGACGCGGTACTGAACCTGCGCTTGCGGCACCTGATGCGGCTGGAGGAAATGAAGATTCGCGGCGAGCAGGACGCGCTGAATGCCGAACGCGAAACGCTGGAGCACCAGTTGGGCAATGCCGACGCGCTGCGCGATCTGATTGCCGGCGAGATTGCGGCGGATGCCGAGCAGCATGGTGACGCACGCCGCTCGCCGCTGATCGAACGCGAATCGGCGCAGGCCCTGGACGAAGCCGCCCTGGTGCCCAGCGAGCCGATTACCGTGATTGTCTCCAAGGCCGGCTGGATTCGCGCGGCCAAGGGCTTTATTCAGGAGCCGGAAGGCTTGAGTTTCCGTCAGGGAGACGATTTCCAGGCGGCCACGCGGGGCCGGACCAACCAACTTCTGGCTCTGCTGGATGCCAGCGGCCGCAGTTACAGCATTTCGCCGCGCGGCCTGCCGTCAGCGCGCGGGCAGGGCGAGCCATTGACCGGCCAGCTGAACCCGGCCGATGGCGCCGGTTTCATCGATGTGCATTTGGGGCCAGCGGAGGAAAAGCTGGTTCTGGGCAGCGCCGCCGGTTATGGCTTTGTGACCGAAGCCGGCAATCTGCAGACGCGCAACAAGGCTGGCAAGGCCATGCTGACGGTGCCTTCCGGCAGCGGGGTATTGCCGCTGCTGCGGGTGCCACCGGCCGGCGATGATATTCGCCTGGCCTGTGTCTCCGCCGAGGGGCGGCTGCTGGTGTTCCCGCTGGCGGAACTGCCAGAGCTGCCCCGCGGTAAAGGCAACAAGCTGATGGGGCTGCGTGGTGATGATCGCATCACCCATTGGGTTCTTCTGCGACCGGGGCAGGGATTGGCCATGCAAGCCGGGAAACGCAGCTATACGGTGAAGGCGGGTGAAGTCGAAGGCTTCGTGGGCAGCCGTGCTAGCCGCGGCAGCCTGCTGCCGAGGGGGTTGCAGCGGGTTGAAGAGCTACGTGTCGTCGGTGATAGCGCGGACGGAGGCGGCATTGAAACCGACTCTGGCGGCCTCACATAGCAAACATTCCGCCGGGAGTGCGGTCTTGAGTAGTGGTTATTTTTTTCACTGTGAGATCTGACGCATGACTCGCATATTGCTGTTCATGGCGACCAACGTCGCGGTTCTGTTCGTTGTGGGGCTGCTGATGTCGATCTTCGGCATCGAGCAATACCTCACGGAAAGCGGCCTCAATCTGACGTCATTGCTGATCTTCTGCGCGCTGTTCGGTTTTGCCGGCTCTTTCATCAGCCTCTTCACGAGCAAGTGGATCGCCAAGAAAACCATGTCTTTGCGGGTGATCGACAAGCCCGGCAACGCCGCCGAAGCGTGGTTAGTGCAGACAGTGTCACGGCAGGCGCGGCAGGCCAATATCAAGATGCCGGAAGTGGCCATTTATGACTCGCCGGACATGAATGCCTTCGCCACCGGCCCCAGTCGCAACAACTCGCTTGTTGCGGTGAGCACCGGCCTGATGCAGCAAATGCGCCAGGACGAGGTAGAAGCTGTCCTCGGCCATGAGGTCGCGCATGTGGCCAACGGGGACATGGTGACCATGGCTCTGTTGCAGGGCGTGCTCAACACCTTCGTGATGTTCCTCGCCCGCGTGTTCGGTTACATCATCGACCGCGCGGTTTTCCGCAATGAGCGGGGTACCGGCATCGGCTACTTCATGACCGTCATGGTGCTACAGGTGCTGTTCGGCATCATGGCATCCATGATTGCGGCCTGGTTCTCGCGGCGGCGTGAATTCCGGGCTGATGCCGGTGGCGCCCATCTGGCGGGTCGGCGGAAGATGATCGAAGCGTTGCAGCGGTTGCAGGGACGCCGACCGGACGGGCCGGGACAGTTGCCTGAGCAAATGGCCGCGTTTGGTATTGCACCGAGCCTGGCCAGTGGCCTCAAAGCTATGTTTTCGACCCATCCGCCGTTGGAGCTGCGCATCGAGAAGCTCAAGTCGGCATCGGCTTGAGCTGCTGCCGATTGCTGCTGTTGATCAGGCGACGGCGCGAAACGGGAGCGGACTGGGTTTGCCGATAGCGCGGCCGAAAGCCAGCGTAGGCCGCAGTTTTTCCACGATCAACAGACCGCGATCACTATGAATGCCAGGCAAAACGGTCTGGCATTTAAGCTTGTCGCCGACCCGAACGAGCGACTCCAGCCCCACGCTGATCACCGGTGACGTCAGTGCCGTTTCAACCAGCGTCTCATTCAGCAGCATCATGTCGGGCCGGAGTTGCTCCAGCAGCGCGAGAGAGCGCGTATCGAGCCCAATGTTGGTCAGTGCGAAGCGGCATCCAAGGCTGGTGCACAGCTGTTGCACACTCGGCAGATCGCTTTCCTGACTTTCGCCGGCGTCGAGCAGGGCAAAAATAGTGGTGCTGGTGACCCGCGCGTCACGCACGAGTACGCCGAGCTTTTCAGCGATGGATGTATTAACGTTCGCCAGCGCCTCTCCACATAGCGGGAGCAGGATCTGCTCCGGTGCCTCGCCCCCCAGGGTTTGCAGGGCTTCGTGAACCGCATCGATCAACCAGGTGTCGTGCTCGCCCCGCCGCTTCAGCCGCTGCAGCACGGGCTGGTATTCACGGGCCCCCATCCAGAACCCTTCATCATCCTCAAGGTGCGGCCGTACGCGAAACGCCGATGCAGCGACGGCCTTGCCGGCGCCGGGCCGCGCGCCATGCTCGGTGATGAGGTGAAAACGCTGATCCGCGAAGCCCTTGTTGACCAGCTGAATCAGCGTGGCCTGATCATGTACACGACGATCCCCCGGCTCTCCATCGTGGCCCACGGCGACCCCATGAAGCAGCGAGTCGAACTCCTCGCTGTTCATGTGCGGGCGCACGATGACGGTGTCGACCTTCGCTTTCAGGCGCACGCGTTCGCTGGCGAGAAAAATCAACGTGCTTTGCACGGCCAGGCGCAAATCCTGGGCCCGCTCATCCGTCAATCCTCGCGCGTGCATGATGACGAAATGATTGCGCGACCACAGGAATATCCGCTCACCGTCTTCGAGCCGGTCTTCCAGCCGCGCCTGCAGCTGCTCGGCAAACATGGTCTGGGCATCCGGCGCGGCAAGTGCGGGCGTCACCAATTCCGGCTGAACCTGCAGCGAAATCCACGTGGAGGGTGCGGTGAGCTGGGCCAGCGCCCGGCGCAATCCTCCGAGACCGCTGCTGAGCTTCTCCGGCGCGGCCACTGATGTCGCGGCGGGGGACGCCGGCGAGCTGCTGGCCGGCAAGGGCGCCACCATGATGATGCGGCTGAGAGGCGCACCTGTCACCAGCGTCGAAATGCCATAGCGGCCGGGGATGCGGTCATTGCGGAAAACACAAGGCTCGCCGAGCCATTCATTGGGCAACTCGGCCAGGCTGATCGTGCTGCCGTCGCTTTCGCGGCGCAGGAACGCGTTGCTTGCATCACTGCCGGGAGCGACGTCGATGAGGCTGATGGCCAGTGCGTTGGCCGAGCGTACGCGGCCGTTGCTGTCCACCACGATGGTGGCGACTGGCAGCTGATCCAGTGGCAGACGTGGCGACAGGGAACGGGTGCCGGCAGCGGAGCCATCGCGGGTGGCTGTTGCAAGGCGTGGTGCCGCCACGGCATTCAGGGCCTGAGCGATGTGGCCCCATTCACCCCGCAGGTTTTCATCGAAGCGGGCGGTGGTGTCCTGCCGCGCTATGGGCGCCAGCAGCCTCGCCATCGGTCGTAGCCAGCCGCGCAACGTCAGCAGGTAGCCAAGCAGGCCGCCGATCAGAACCAAAACGGCGAACACCGCCAGGGGCATGTGCGCCGGGAGCATTTCCCGGGCGAGGCCAACCGGTGACGGTAGCGCGCCGAGGCTGACCAAGGCCCATGGCGTTCCCGGCACGGCCTGACTGTAGGCACACCAGTCTCCTGCGCAGGCATTCCAGCTCGCAGGTTGGGTTGATTCTGGCGCGTTCCAGAGCCCGGCCAGCTGTTCGCGGGCCTCGGCCTCGCTGACGGCGGCGTTCGCGCTCTGCAACAGCGCGGCCAAAGACGCCGGAAACGGGGACAGTGCCTGCACATCCGTGCGCCATGTCTCGGTATCGGCAAACACCCCGGCCATCAATGGCGACAATTCGGGGCGTGCGCGCCCGATATCGGCGAGATTGCGTTGATCGTTCACCGTGGTGTCGGCGGCCGCAATTAGCGAGCCCATTCGGCTTACGAGCAGCACGTCGGTGTCAGCATCGGCCGCTTGCGGACGTTGCAGGGCAGTGGTGAAGACGTCCAGTTCGAATGACAGCCGCAGGACGCCGAGGACCGTGCCGCGCCGATCGACTACGGCGCGGCTGCAACTGACCACCGTTGCCTGGCTGACGGCCTCGCGCTCGCGCTCTGACCATAGGCACTGCGCGCCAGCCAGCGCATCGGCCAGCACAAACCAGGGCTTGTCCCGCACCGAAGCCAGCACGGTGTCGGCGTTCAGTGCCTGCTCGGCCCAGCCCTGGCCGTCTCGCGCCCAATAGCGCGGTGCGCCATTGCGCGATTTCGGCCACCAGGAAACGGCTTGGAGTGCCAGCGTGTCCCGAGCGCCCGAGGGCAGGGCGTCAACCCCGGCAATCGTCTTGGCACTGCCTTCACTCTCGACATGGCGTACGAGCGTTGCTGCGGCCAGTTCCCACAGGTCGCGGCGGTCGCGGATGGCGGAAGCATAGGCCTGCAGCCGCGCGTCCTGGGAGGCGCGAACATCGGCATGTTCGGCCGGCACCTTCAGCCCAAACCAGTACAGTGCCGCACCGCCCACGACCAACAGTGCGATGCTCAGGTGCAGCAGTAGCAACCGTCCCGGCGCAATGGCCCGACCGACATGGGGTGTGCGTTCAGCAGCCATCCGTGGGACTAAGTCTCATGCCTAAAGTACTGATCTGTCGCATTTCGCCATCCCCGCCGACAGTTGTCAAAGGACCCCATACCCTTCCGGGTCCGGAATCACCGCAGTAACGCGGCGATTCGCTGCAGGCTGAGCGCAAAATGATCCACTTGCGCGGGCGTGTTGTAGATCGAAAAACTGGCGCGTACGGTGCCGCGAATGCCCAGGGCGTGCATCAGCGGCATTGCACAGTGGTGCCCGGTACGCACGGCGATGCCATTCTCGTCGAGTAGCGTGGCGAGGTCCTGTTCGTGGCAGCCGGCAATCTGGAACGACACGATGGGCAGCTTATCGGTTTGCGGTCCGATGATCTGTAACCCCGGGATCGTTTTGATTTGGTCCTGAGCCCGTTCTAGCAGGTACTGTTCGTGAGCGGAGAGGCTGGCGTGATCAAGTTGGGCGAGAAAATCCATGGCCGCGCCCCAGCCTATGAACCCACTGATATTAGGTGTGCCCGCCTCGAACTTCCACGGGATGTCAGCATAGGTGGTGTGCTCGAAACGCACTGTGTCGATCATGTCGCCACCGCCCATCCACGGGCGCATGGACTCGAGAAGCTCGGCGCGTGCCCAGAGCATGCCAGCGCCGGTGGGGCCGAACATCTTGTGCGCGGAGCAGGTGAAAAAATCACAACCCAGTTCGGTCAGATCCAGCGGCGCCCGCACCGCGATTTGCGCGCCGTCCACCAGCACCTTCGCGCCCACGGCGTGGGCCAGCGCGGCAAGCTCGCGCACTGGCACGTGGCTGCCGATGGCATTGGAGCCGCCGCTGATGGCCAACAGCCGTGTGTTCGGCGTCAGCATACGCTGCGCCGCATCCACATCCACATGGCCATCGCCGGTCAGGGGGATGACCTTGAGCTGCGCGCCGGTGCGCTGGCAGACCATCTGCCACGGCACAATGTTGGCGTGATGCTCGAGGGTGCTGATGAGAATCTCATCCCCGGCCTGCAGGACATCGGTCGCCCAGCAGTGCGCGACGATATTGATCGACTCGGTGCAGCCATGGGTGTAGACCACCTCGCGCTCCGGCACCGAAAACCATCGTGCCAGTTTGCCGCGTGTGGATTCGTAGGCTTCGGTGGCGCGGGCCGATAGCGTGTGCAGGCCGCGATGGACATTGGCGGTATCGCGCTGGTTGTATGCCAGTATCGCGTCAATGACAGGCTGCGGCTTCAGTGTGGTGGCGGCATTGTCAAAGTAGTGCAGGGGATGACCATTGATTGACTGCGCCAGCGCCGGGAACTGCGCGCGCACTGCGGCCAGATCCAGTGGCTCGCTCATACCTGCGCCTCCAGGTGGTCACCGAGCCGAGCCAGTGCCGTTTCCGCCAACGGTCGCACGGCGTCGCGGACCGACGCGGGCAGCGTGTCGAGCAGCGGCATCGCAAAGCTGTCCAGCAGCAGGCGACGGGCGGTAGCGAGATCCAGGCCCCGGCTGCGCAGATAGTGCAACGCAGTGGTGTCCAGCTCGCCACAGGTTGCTCCGTGGGCGCACTGCACCTGGTCGGCAAAAATCTCCAGTTCCGGACGCATGTCAGCCCCGGCCTGCGGGCTGAGCAACAGGCTGCGGCAGATCTGGGCGGAATCGGTGTGCTGCCCGGCACGGTTGACGCGGACCATGCCACGCATCGAACGTCGAGCCCGCTCGGCTAGCGCATTGCGTACCGTCAGGCGACTGACGGCATGCGGGGCGGCGTGCGTGATGTCAGCCTGCAGCACAGCGCGGCTGCGCCCATCGAGCAGGCTCAGGGAGTCGACATGGCTTTCCGCGCGGGTGCCGTTCAGTGCTATCCGCAGGTCGACATGGCTCAGGCCCTGATGCAGGTTGTAGTCATGCCAGTGCAGCTGCGCACCCTCGGCCACATCAACACGGATGTCTTCGAATACGGTAGCCGCTGCCTCCAGCGTGGCAATCCGCACGACGTGCAGTTGCGCGCCGGCACCGAGCGATAGCGTCAGCGCATGGTCGATGACCCCGTCGCCATGACGCCACAGCACCAGCGTGCCCTGCGTATCCGGCGGGATCTCGAGTGTGGTTTCACCGGCATTCCACTCCCCCGGCGCCGCGTGCAATGCCTGTACTCGCGGGTCCGTCTCTGCGGTATCTGTCAACGGTGCATCAAATGCTTGCCAGCCCGCCGGGGCGTTCCACTGCGGCGCGCGCGGCATATCGTCGGCTGCGGCGCTGCGCTGCAGCCAGTCCGGGACCCGCGTATACGGCCAGCGCTCGCGGGCGGCCCGCGCGTTAAGGGCCTGCGCCCGGGGGTTGTCCATCACCATTGATGCGGTCATGAGTGACCCTGTGGCTGGAAGCGGGCATAACCCTCGGCCTCCAGCTCGCGGGCCAGTTCCGGTCCGCCGCTGGCCTGAATCTGCCCGTCCACCAGAATGTGGATGCGGTCCGGGGTGATGTGATCGAGCAGGCGCTGAAAGTGCGTGATCAGCAGAACGGATCGTTCCGGCGCGCGCAGCGAGTTCACGCCCTCGGCAACAACGCGAATGGCGTCGATGTCCAGGCCCGAATCCGTCTCATCGAGAATCGCGAGCCGGGGCTCGAGAACCAGCATCTGCAGGATTTCATTGCGCTTTTTCTCGCCGCCGGAAAAGCCTTCGTTGACGCCCCGCTTGAGCATCTCGACCGGGATCTTCAGCGCGTCAGCCGCTTTGCGTACCCGGCCCATCAGTTCCACGGCCGTAAGCTCTTCCTCTCCGCGCGCCTTGGCACGCGCCGCGACGGCCGCCTTGAGCAGGTTCATGTTGCTTACGCCCGGCACTTCGACCGGATATTGAAAGCCGAGGAAAAGGCCGGCGATGGCCCGTTCTTCGGGTTCGAGCGCGAGCAGGTCCTGACCATCGAGTGTGACTGCGCCAGCGGTGACCGTGTAATCCTCGCGGCCGGACAGCACCTGTGCCAGCGTGCTTTTACCGGAGCCGTTGGGACCCATGACGGCATGCACTTCACCGGCCCCGATTTGCAGGTTCAGGGACTTGAGGATGGGGGTCTCGCCGACCTGAACGGACAGATCGCGGATATCAAGAAGTGTGCTCAACCGACGGCTCCTTCGAGGGATACGGATAACAAGGCTTGGGCTTCCACGGCAAACTCCATGGGCAGTTCGCGAAATACGTCGCGGCAGAATCCATTAACAATCATGCTCACCGCCTCTTCGGCTCCCAGACCCCGCGTCCGTAAATAATGGAGCTGCTCTTCGCTGATGCGACTGGTCGTGGCTTCATGCTCGAGGCGTGCGGCGGGGTGGCTGCATTCCATCACCGGCAGGGTGTGCGCGCCGCAATCCGGCCCGATCAACAATGAATCGCACTGGGTGTAGTTGCGCGCGCCCTCGGCCCGCGGCCCGACCCGCACCATGCCGCGGTAGGTCTGGTTGCCGTGGCCAGCCGAGATGCCTTTGGCAATGATCGTCGAGCGGGTGTTGCGGCCGAGATGGATCATCTTGGTGCCGGTGTCCGCCTGCTGGCGGTGGTGCGACAGCGCGACCGAATAGAACTCGCCAATGGAATCGTCCCCGCGGAGGATGCAGCTGGGGTATTTCCAGGTGATGGACGACCCGGTTTCGACCTGCGTCCACGAAATGTGGCTGCGCTGGCCGCGGCAGTCACCGCGCTTGGTCACGAAGTTGTAGATGCCGCCCTTGCCGTTTTCGTCGCCGGGATACCAGTTCTGTACCGTGGAGTACTTGATTGAGGCATCGTCCAGGGCGACCAGCTCGACCACTGCGGCGTGCAGCTGATTCTCATCGCGCATCGGGGCCGTGCAGCCTTCGAGGTAGCTCACGCTGGCGCCGTCCTCACAGACGATCAGGGTGCGCTCGAACTGGCCGGTGTTCTGCTCGTTGATGCGGAAATAGGTGGACAGCTCCATCGGGCAAGTGACGCCTTTGGGCACGAACACGAACGACCCGTCGGTAAACACTGCCGAGTTGAGCGCGGCGTAATAGTTGTCCTGCGGCGGCACGACCGACCCCAGGTAGCGGCGCACCAGTTCCGGGTGCGCCTGCAGCGCCTCGGAAATCGAACAGAAGATCACGCCCGCTTCGGCAAGCTTTTCGCGAAAGGTCGTGGCCACCGAGACACTATCGAACACCATATCCACCGCCACGCCCGCCAGTGCGGCGCGCTCATGCACGGGGATGCCGAGCTTCTCGTAGGTTTCCAGCAGCTTTGGGTCCACCTCATCGAGGCTCTTCGGGCCATTTCCGCTGCGCGGGGCCGAGTAGTAGCTGATCGATTGATAGTCAATGGGCGGGTAGTTCACGTTGGCCCACGTTGGCGGTGTCATCTTCTGCCACTGGGCATAGGCCTGCAGACGCCACTCGAGCAGCCACTCTGGCTCGTTTTTACGCGCCGAGATATGCCGAATGACGTCGTCATTGAGGCCGGGGGGAAGGGTGTCCGACTCGATATCGGTCACAAAGCCCGGCGTGTACTCGCGGCGACCAAGGACACGGTCGAGCTCGAGGGGAAGATCAGTGCTCATGCTCTGTACTCATGGAAATGCGAAGGTGATCGGAGCGCCCGCGGGCAGCGCTCGCGACCGGCGGAAGCGGGTCGTCGGCCAGCTCGGCCAGTGCGGGTGGCTCAACGAGTTCAGCGATGGTCATTCCCTGCAACTCGCGCCGAACCCGGCGGTTGATTCGGGCCCAATGTCCGCGCAATCCGCAGTGGGCATGCAGGGTGCATTGGCTGTCGCCGTCGCAGGGGGCCAGATTCAGTGGGCCTTCCATGTCTTCGACCACGGCCAGGACCGAAATGTCCTGCGCGGGCCGCGCCAGACGATAGCCGCCCTGAGCGCCCCGCTGCGATTGCACCCAGCCCGCCCGGTTCAGGCTCTTGAGCGCCTTGCTGACCATCGGCAGTGGTAGCCGCACATCCCGCGCCAGTTGCTGGGCCGACTGTGCAGCGGCCGCAGCAGCGCCGGTCTGCGCGTCGGCCATTCGGCAGAGCAGCACCAACGCGTAGTCGGTCAGGCGGGAAACACGAAACATACCAAAATAGTACCAAAAAGGTACTCTTTGTTCCCGAAAAAAAGGGCGCGAGATGCTCGCGCCCTTGTTGTCGAATCGCTTGGCAGACCCGCGGGGCCGCCAGGGATTAGCGCGCTGTGCGCACCTCGACGCGGCGATTGTCGCGACGTCCGCTGGCGCTGGTGTTGTCCGATTCCGGTACTTCATCACCGTAACCGCGGGACAGAATCCGAGCCGGGGAGACGCCCTGGTCGATCAGGTAGCGGCGCACGGTACTGGCGCGACGCTGGGACAGGTCCAGGTTGTAGAACTCGTCGCCTTCATCGCTGGCGTGACCCGCCACTTCGACTCGGCCGCTGGTGCCCGCCAGGTTGCTGGCAACGTTGTCGAGCGTCGCGCGCGCTTCAGTGGTCAGACGGTCGCTGTCAAACTCGAAGAGTACGGCGGCCAGCAGGTTGCCGGAACTGACGGCGCAGCCATTGGCATCCACGGCATCGTTGGCCTGGGGCTCACGGCATTCACTGTCCACCGCCGGGGCAATGGCCGGCGCACAGCCGGTGCTATCGACGCGGGTGCCGATGGGTGTGCCCGGGCAGAGGTCGACATCATCCGGGACGCCGTCATCATCACTGTCCGCACCGGAAGCAACCACTTCGACCGGACGGGCCGGGGCTGCGGCAGCCTTACGCTCGAACAGCGGAATTTGGTAACCAACAGTAATAGTGGGGTCAATGAAGAACTGCTTCTCGCCGTCGACACTGGAGCTTTCGTTGCTGTGCAGGTCCGCGGTCAGCATGCCTTCCACGCGCAGGTCACCAAAACCCAGCAGCGGCATGCGATAACCCAGACCGCCGCCCAGATGAAAAGCGGTGTAATCGTCATTCGGATGGCCGTCAGTGTCGGAGACGCCCGCCCGCACAATGCTGTAGAAGCGGTCGGCGTTGTCACCGAGGTAGCTGATCAGCGACACGCCCAGACCCAGAATCTCGCCGCCGCTGTCCAGGTTGGTGAATTTGAAGTCCAGCTC
>JBDNBC010000188.1:0-5009 GCA_039768115.1 Oceanococcaceae bacterium | reverse complement strand
GCACTGGGTCAGGAATCCGTCGCCGCCAGTGCAGGATCAGCTCGTTGCCGACGACTTCGAGGTCGTCCTCGAAGGCGTCCATGATCAGGGAGTTATAGCGGGCCATGCGCGGCAGCAGCTCCTGCACCGTGCTGCAGGCCATTTGCGCCAGTCCGCTGGTGCCGAGGTGCGCCAGGCGCGCGGTCTGCCCCAGTCGCAAGCCGATGTGAGGCTCGGTCAACTGCGCTGCGAGATCATTCAGCAGGACATCGTAGTCGGCAAACGCGATGCGGCCATCGGGGTCATCCAGGGTCGCCGGATCCACGCCATTGGCCTGCAGCCAGGGTGAAACTACCAGGCCGGAGGCCGCCGCGTATTCCGTCAACAAACGGACGAAGTGCGTCGACACCGTGAAGGCGCTGAGACTTTGTCGCAGGTTCGAGTCTGTCATGTCTCCCCGAAGCACCCGGTGCGGGACGGATCACCGCACCCATTGCCGTGCCGCCATCACCGAGTGCCGCATTTTGCCACCGAACGCGGGATGATCCCATCGTCGCGGGAAGTCGGAGGGCTCTGCCGTTAAGCGATACCGAACACCGTACGCAGATGCCCATTGAGCATCTTCCCCCGGGGGTCCAGCTCGGCCCGGATATCCAGAAACTCCTGCCAATGCGGGTACAGCGGGGCCAACTGACGGGCGTTGAGGTTGTGCAACTTGCCCCAGTGCGGGCGGCCCTCGTACTTCCAGAAGATCGGCTCGATCTCGGCGAAGTAATGGTGGTAATCCATCGTGTAATGCTGATGGATGGAGATGGACGCGCTATCGCGCCCCTGGAACATGCTCAGGGTGATGTCATCGCCTTTGACCACGCGGTATTCCAGCGGGAACCAGGACAGCAGGTTCTTGCGTTTGATGAGGTCGAGGATTTCGCGCAGACAGGCAGGCCCGGCCTCGATCGGCACCTGATATTCCATTTCATTGAAACGGATGTTGCGGACGTTGCTCAGCAACTTGTAAGAGTCGTCCACCGTATGCTCAAAGTCGGCCTGCCGGGCGAGCAGGTTCATGAAGGCCCGTCGGGCGGCCGGAAAATCCGAGCCGTACTTGTGGGTTTTCTCGATCAGATTCATGAAGAAGTTGCCCTCGTCCTCCCCGCTTTTGCCGCTGTGGTAGACCGGGTCCTGGGTTTCATCGATGGCGATGACCAGGGAATAGTCGGTGTGCAGCAGCGGGATGAACTCGAAGAACTCGTGTGTCCGCGTCAGCTTCTCAAGATCGTCCAACAGGTCTTCGGTGCGCGCGATCCAGTTCTGCTCCTTGACCCGAAAGGCCTCGCGGCACTGGAAGCGATAGCGGCTGACCACACCCAGCGCGCCCAGCGATACCTGCGCAGCACGAAACAGAGCCGGGTTCTGTGTGGGGCTGCAATCACGAATGTCGCCCTTTGGGGTCACTAGGCGCAGGCCCACCACCTGGGTGGCCATCGAGCCATGGTTCAACCCGGTGCCATGGGTGGAAGTGGCCAGCATGCCCCCGAGGGTTTGATAAGCAATGTCCGGCATGTTGCTCAGGGCCAGGCCCCGCTCTTTGAGTGGATCGCCCACTTGAGACAGGATGGTTCCTGCACCAAATTCGGCTTGCATCGTTTCGGCGTCGAAATTCATCAGCCCGGCGAGTTGCCCGATGGACAGCAGGCTGCCGCTGGTCGGCACCAGGGGGCTGAAGGAATGCCCGGAACCAACCGGGCGGATCGGCGCGACGGCCTGCCGCAGCAGCTCGGCCAGCGCCTCTTCGGAAGCCGGCGAGGGCCGCGCCGCCGGGATGCACTCCTGCGCCCCGGACCAATTCCGCCAAACAAAGCGCTTGGTTTTGCAGTGCGCCTGGGCGAGACCGCTCCAGCCCCCGAGCGCGGTGGCCATACTCGCGGAGCCCAGCGCACTGAGCAGCGCGCGGCGAGAGATATCAGTATTCATTCTTCGCACTCCAGCCCGGACATGTAGCTGATGAAGGCTACGAAATCGTCCTGGGTGCATTCCATGCACATCCCCATTGGCGGCATGAGGCCGAAACCGTTGATGGTGTGATCTAGCAAGGCCTCCATACCCTGGGCGTTGCGGGATTCCCAGGCCGCACTGTCAAAGGGTGCGGGGGCGCCGGTGCCGACTACGCCGTGACACAGCCCGCAGGTGCGCGCAAAGGTGGCGCTCTGCTCGGGCGTCAGAGCCACATGTGTGGCCGCCCGGACGGCTACCGCCGCGCCCGGTGTGGGTTGGCCGTCACCACCGCATGCACCGAGCAGGCACATGGCCACCAAGAAAATCCACTCTGGTCTCATCGTGCCCCCGATTGCATTAGGGAATACATGGCGGCGATCACCACCTTCGGGCCGAAACGATAGTGTGGTTATTCCGGGGAATATTGACTGGCCCGCCCGACAGATTGACCCGAGTGACCTTCAAGGCGACAGGCCTTGTCATTTCAGTCAATGCCGGCCCCCTTGCGGTCAATACGGCCTGGCCCAGCACGTATTAAGGTTTCGATATTCGCTCAATGCGCGTGCCTGCCTGACCAGCGCAACCGCACGCACCAGATTTCGGAGACCCAAGAATGCAGATGACTTCGTCGCTACGCCTAACGGCCGCAATCCTGCTGCTGGCCAGCCTCGCAGGCTGCCAGGGAGGGCGGAGCGATGTGACCCAGACGAGCAACGGCGGCGAAGGTGATGCCTTGTCCGCAACCCCAATCGGCGCCTGTGCATTGGCCAGCCCGTTGCGGCAATTGGCCGCCGGGCTTGATCGGCCCGGCGATGCGCGGTTTCAGGACACCCTGAGCACGGCATCAACGGCTCCCGCAGGCAGCACATCTCTGTATGGGCCAGCCTGCGCCGACAACACGGCCTTCCGCATTGGCAGCGGTGTGCACGACATGACCGGGCCCGCCGGAGACAGCATCTCGGCCGGTTACGAAAACGTCGAGCATGTGCTGCGTGGCATCCATCTGCGTCAGTTTGCCCGAGCCTTTGCGATGGAATCGTCCTGCGACGGCAAGCGGGTGATCATGGCGGTGTCGGAAACGGCGTTCGTGCCGCAGGGGATCCGGCAGACGGTGATGCAGATGATTGCCGATGACCCGGAGCTGTCACCGCATTACGGCCAGGACAACGTCATGCTATCGGCCACCCACACCCATTCCGGCCCCGGCGGCGAAGCGCACCACGCGGCATATAACTTGTTCCGGCTGGGATACGACGCCCTCGTGCACGAGATTTACAGCACCGGACTGTTCCGCGCCATCCAGCAGGCCCATCGCAATCTCGAAGCCCATCCCGAGCCGGGCACGGTGCGTCTGGCCATGGGTGAATTGCTGGACGTAAACCGCAATCGTTCGGAGCCGGCCTACGCGAATAACCCGGTAGAAGAGCGCGCGCAGTGGCTGGACCAGGCCGGCGAAGAGGTGCGCGTCAACAAGCGCATGGTCCAACTGCGGCTCGACCGCGCCGATGGCAGTCCCATCGGTCTGCTCAACTGGTTTGGAGTGCACACCACCTCCGTCGGCATCCATGAGCCGCTGATCAGCAGCGACAACAAGGGCATCGCCGCCTATGCCCTGGAACGCATGCTGGGCACCGATTATCTGGCGCCTGATGGCGAAGATCGTTTCGTGGCCGCCTTTGCGCAGTCCGACGAAGGCGACTCCAGCCCCAATCTCTGCTTCCCGGAAAACCCCTTCCCCAGCCTGTCCATCGGCTGCGGCGTGGATACGCTGGAAAGCACGGCGGCCTCGGGCGTGAAGCAGCTGGCCCGCGCCATCGAACTCTACGACCAGGGCGGCACGCTGCTGCGCGGCGGCCTCGACAGCCGTCTGGTGCATGTGCGCATGGATGACGTGGAGATCACCGACCCCGTGGTGCTGGCCAGCCTGCAGCATCCGCCGGAACTGGATAGCGAAATCAAGCGCACCTGCACGGCAGCGCTGGGCTTCTCCATGGCGGCTGGTGCTGAGGACAATCCGGGCCCCAGTCAGGAAGGCATCAGCTGCGCCAATGTTGACGCTGCGGGTGCGCTGGCCGGGGATATCCAAACCGTTCTGGACACCATTGCAGGCTATGCCTCGGGTGCGGGCTACCTCACGCTGCCCGCTCGCACCGTCGGCGGCGTGGTCGGCTGCGGCCTGACCACCGTCACCTCCGTGGTGCCGGGCCTGCCGGACGCGGACTACAGCTGCCAGGCCGAGAAGCCCATCCTGTTTCCCATCGGAACGACGGAACTCATCAGCAATGCCGACCTGCCCTTGCAGATCGTCACCTTGGGCCAGTTGGCCATTGTCGCGCTGCCCTGGGAAGTCACCACCACCTCCGCCCGCCGCATTCGGGCCACCGTGCTGGCTGAACTGGAAGGGTCAGGCATCGAACATGCCGTGGTCGCCGGTCTGAGCAACGACTTCGTGCAGTACCTCACCACCCGCGAGGAATACGCCACGCAGCAATACGAAGGTGGGTCCACACATTTTGGCCCCTGGACTTTGGCCGCGGTTCAGCAATCCTTGCGCCCCTTGGCAATCAGCTTGCGGGAAGGCACGGCCGCACCAGAAGGTGTTGACCCCCCACTAAGTTCGCCGGGCTTACCGCCGCGCACGCCCTACATCGCCGCGGACTTTCTGCTGCCCGGCACCGCCTATGGCGATGTCACGCTGGACGCCAACCCGCTCTACAACGCGGGCGACACGGTGCAGGTCGAGTTTGCCTCCGCGCACCCGCGCAATGACGCCCTGGAGAAGCTCAACCGGGCGTACCTGTTGGCGGAGCGTGAAGTGCGTGAAGGCCAATGGGAGGTCGTCGCCCGCGAGCGCGATCCGGAAATGATCATGCGCTGGCATCCCACACCGGAAGCACCGGTGCTGGGGCAGACCTTCCCCTTGCGCACGTCGGCGGTCGAGGCCATCTGGCATCTGCCACGCAATCTACCCGCGGGCCGTTATCGCATTCGCCACGAAGGCACCGCGGTCCAACTCCTGGGGGCACGCACCGAGT